>NZ_DATCVJ010001076.1:0-13938 GCF_036566945.1 Chitinophaga sp.
ACTGATTACACTGATTTTCACGATTATATTTTAAAAGATGAGTCCCCTGTTTTAACTATTCCACATTTTTTTCTTCTCTCACTAGTTCATTTCTTCCCCTTACGTGTTTTACCAGGTATATAGATTATTTCATAGCCAAATTTATGATGCTGCTTAGAAAAAATAATTATCTGCAGAATGGAGTATGGGCATTCGTATTGGGTACCCTGCTTTATGGTTGTTCCAATGCCCGCAACGAAGCGCCCGGTGGCCGGGAAATGGCCCCCAGGAGCATGTTACCGGACAATCACATCTTCGACCTTGGAGAAGAGATAGAGCAGGTTCCAACTGGAATTACACAAACCGCCTTCCCATTTGCCACACAATACCTGGAGCTCCCGGTAGCTGGAAGCAACCGGAAATTCATTTTCCTGTCATTGCCCGATTCCAGCAGTGATGCACGGGTAGCGGATTTGATAGACAATTATCGCTTATTGGCGACCACCCTGATTGATCAGTGGGCGACCAGAAATACCGGCATTATGCTGGATCTGCGCGGCGGTGGCGTGCATACCCAAAAAGCCAGCTTCCTGGTGAGTAGTGCCAGCATGGCCTTTCCGGTGGTATTGCTATGGGATGATGCTGCCACCACACGCGTTGCCAATTATTTAAGGGTCATTGAAACAGTACCGGGCATGCTGCCTGCCGACCAATCCCTGATAAGCGACAGCACAATACAACTCCTCCCGGTTAGCCGTCCTTATACCAGACCATTGCTTACAGATGGCCCGGTGGGCAACTGTTTCCAGTAAACCATCCAGAACGGATTCCCCGAATATTTATGACCTAATCAACTTTTATTCAGTGATGAATCGCTATGCTTATATTCCACTGGTAGTCGCACTATCATCATGTGCCGTATTATCCGGTGGAAACAAAAAGAATAAAAAGAAGGCGCCTGCCGCCGCCGGGGCTGCCGCTAAACCAGCCTTTACGCCCGGGAAAAACGGGGTGAAGGAATATAGTACGGTGATTACAAAAGAGATGCTGACGCATCCCGGGCTTTTTACGGTACACAGTACCCAAGACCAGGATACCGTATATTTTGAAATCAACAAGCAGCTGCTGGGCAAAGAAATACTGACGATCAACCGTATCCGCAAAATCGGTGCAGGCATGAAAGTCTATGCGGGTGAAGAGCTGGCCAACATGACCATCTTTTTCGAAAAAGGTGCGAATGAAACTATCCTCTTGAAGAATCATTATCGCCTTGCGCTGGCCGATTCTACCAACGTGATTGCCCGTGCGGTAAAAGACGCCAATACAGACCCGGTGATGGCGGTACTGCCTATCCGCGCCTATGGAAAGGATAGCGCCAGTTATGTAGTAGATATGACGGCGTTGTTAAAAGATCCGAACAGCTTTGTGAATGATGCAGAGAGCAGTGAGATCAATAAGTTCCTGACCGTGAAAACGATGAAGGAACATGAAGTAACCGCTATCCGTGCTTATCCTTCCAATGTGGAAATCGCCATCAGCAAAAATGGTATGGCTACAACAACCATGTACAGTAAAACACCGGTACCGGCCACGCTGGAAACCAATACGTCCTTCATCGCATTGCCCGACGTGCCTATGCAAAAAAGATTTGCAGATGAACGCGTAGGCTATTTTTCAGATGCCTATGTGGAATTCAGCGACAAACAACAGGAAGTAAAAAACCGGGCATTCATTAACCGCTGGAGACTGGAACCTAAGCCGGAAGACCGCGAACGTTATGACCGCGGAGAACTGGTAGAACCGGCAAAACCCATTCTCATTTACATTGATCCGGCTACGCCGAAACAATGGCGGAAATACCTGATCATGGGCATCAACGACTGGCAGGCAGCTTTTGAACACGCGGGATTTAAAAACGCGATCTCGGCAAAAGAATGGCCGGAAAATGATACGTCAATGAACATAGAAGATGTACGTTATTCTGTGCTTAAATATCTGCCTTCAGATATCAGCAATGCTTACGGCCCTAACGTACACGATCCCCGCTCCGGTGAAATCCTGCAAACAAATATATGCTGGTATCACAACATCGTAAACCTGCTGCACGACTGGTACATGGTGCAGGCCGGACCGAACGATCCAAAAGCACGTGTAGCTACATTCGATGAAGAATTAATGGGGCAGCTGATCCGTTTTGTTTCCAGTCATGAAGTAGGCCATACGCTTGGATTACGCCATAACTTCGGTAGCAGCAGCCAAACACCGGTAGATAGTCTCCGTAGCATTACCTACCTGCGCAAAAACGGTCACACCGCCAGTATTATGGACTATGCCCGCTTTAACTTTGTAGCGCAACCAGAAGACCATATTCCGGAAGAACTCCTGTTTCCACGTATCAACGCTTACGACAAATGGGCCATTGAGTGGGGATATAAACTCAACAACGCGACTACTCCGGAAGCCGATAAAAAAATAATGAGTGACCTGATCACCCGCCGTCTGGCGGAGAACAACCAACTCTGGTTTGGCGATGGAGAAAGCCGCTTTGGAGATCCCCGTTGTCAGGTGGAAGACCTCGGAGATGATGCCGTTAAAGCCAATACCCTGGGCATGAAAAACCTAAAAGTGGTAGTGGCACATTTGGGTGACTGGACAATAGAAGAAGGTTGGTCCCGTAAAAATATGTACCAGATGTATGAGGCTGTCATCTCGCAGTATATGAGATACGTGTCGCAGGTGGCAAACATTGTTGGCGGCGTTTACTACACGACAGGACTGGATGCCAATGACACACCATCTTATGTTCCGGTAGACAAGGAAAAACAAATAGCGGCGGTTAACTTCCTTTCCGATGAATTATTTAAAACCCCTATGTGGCTGGTAGCACCGGATATGCTGAATAAATTTCAACTCCCGTATACCAGGAATTATATAGAAGATATGCAGATCAGAGCCGTGAGCCTTGCCCTGAGTCCGATAAGAATCATGCGCCTGCTCGATCTCACGAAACGCTTTGGCCCGGAGAAAACAGTACCGGTGCCGGAATTGCTCTCCCTGATTCGGAAAGAAATCTGGTCAGATCTGAGCAACGGCAAAGGAAACATAGATGCCTATCACCGCAATATGCAAAAGGCTTACATAGGCTCTCTTTTCGCACTCACGACCAGCAACGAACGGACGATTAGTGTATCAGAAATGGCCACCGTTGCTACTGCAGAAATAAAAGTAGTGACGGCCATGATCCGGAAAGCCCTGCCACTGGCAACAGATGCGATCACCAAAGCGCATTTGACAGACCTGCAGGATCGTATCGAACGCTTGTCGGCTATTACCAATTAATGTGATGCGCACATCGCATGAAAAAAGATTCAGAAAAATCGTGCTCACCACTAGTTCAATAGGTGATAAAGCGTGTTCTAATCTGCACACAAATTATTACTCCCGCATCCGGCGTACGATGTCCCCAATTATTATATTATCAAAAATCATTTAGTTCTCACTAATGAAACGCTACTACTACGTTTATATTCCGCTTGTTACAGTAATGGCTTCCTGTGCCGTGTTCAAGGGTGGAAACAAAAAGACAAAGAAAACGACTGTTGCAACGCCCACTGTGGCTGCAAAACCGGCTGTGGTACCTGGTAAAAATGGTATCAAGCCTTACAGCAGTGTGATCACGAAAAACCTGGTTACGCAGAAAGGACTCTTTACGGTACATAGTACTAAAGAGATGGACAGCATCTTCTTTGAGATCAGTGATAAAATGCTGGGCAGGGATATCCTCGTAGTAAACCGCATCAAAAAGGCACCCGGTGGTACTAACGCCTATCCGGGCGAAGAGCTGGATAACAACACGGTGATCTTTGAGAAAGGGCCCAATGAAACCATCCGGGTACGTTTAACCCTGGTGCAGAGTGGTGCCGATTCTACCAACGCTATTTACCGCGCGGTGACTGCGTCTAACGTGAATCCCATCATCGCCTCCTTCCCTATCAAAGCATATGGCAAAGATTCCGCCAGCTATGTGATTGATATGAGCAAATTCCTGCGCGATCCCAACAGTTTTGTGAACTCCGCCGAAGGTCACCCTATCTTAAAGCGTGCCCTGGATGTGAAAGCGATGAAGGAGCTGGAAGTACAGTCCATCCTCGCTTTACCTGAAAATGTGGAAATTGACATTACAAAAAATGGTACCACAAAAGCGATACCTCCCACTTTCACATCAGCAGGCGTTCCTGCACGCCCGGCTACCATGGAAACAAATACCTCTTTCATTGCCCTGCCGGAAAAGCCCATGCAACTGAGATTGGTAGATCAACGTGTAGGTTACTTTGCAGACTACTATGTTCAATACGGCGATGCACAACAGAAAATCGAAACCCGCGAGTTTCTTAACCGCTGGAGACTCGAGCCTAAACCGGAAGACCTGCAGCGTTATATGAATGGTGAACTGGTAGAACCGGCAAAACCAATTGTGCTGTATATAGATCCTGCTACGCCCAAACAATGGCGCAAGTACCTGATCATGGGTGTGAAAGACTGGCAGACCGCCTTCGAACAAGCAGGATTTAAAAATGCGATTGTTGCAAAAGAATGGCCGGAAAACGATACCTCCATGCACATGGAAGATGTACGTTACTCCTTTATCAACTATTTCGCTTCAGAAATTAGCAATGCCTACGGACCGAATATACACGATCCCCGCAGCGGAGAAATTATACAAACACATATTGGCTGGTATCACAATGTGATGCAAATCTTACACGACTGGTACATGGTGCAGGCTTCTCCTAACGACGAGAAAGCACGCAAAGCCAAATTTGATGAAGAACTGATGGGACAACTGATCCGCTTTGTTTCCAGTCATGAAGTAGGCCATACGCTTGGCTTACGTCATAACTTCGGCAGCAGCAGCCAGACACCGGTAGACAGTCTCCGTAACATCAACTACCTGCGCCAGCACGGCCATACCGCCAGTATCATGGACTATGCCCGCTTTAACTATGTAGCACAACCGGAAGACCATATCCCGGAAGAATTGTTGTTCCCACGTATTGGTGAATACGATAAATGGGCGATTGAATTTGGGTATAAAATAACTGGTGCTAAAACCGCTGAAGAAGATAAAAAAATCATGAATAAGCTGGTCACCACCCGCCTGGCAGCCAATAACCGCCTCTGGTTTGGTGATGGTGAAAGCCGTCAGATCGATCCGCGTTGTCAGACAGAAGATCTGGGAGATGATGCCGCCAAAGCAGGTATTTACGGTATCAAAAACCTGAAACGTGTGATGGCTAACCTGAAAACATGGACTTATGTAGAAGACGGTCAGCGCGAGGCATTAAAAAGCATGTATGAAAACGTGATGCTGCAATATCACCGCTACATGGTACATGTGGTAAAAAATATCGCGGCGGTGAATTATACCGTTCGAGGCGATAATGATGACCTGCCAGCTTATGCCGTAGTACCCAAAGCCAAACAGGTAGCGGCGGTTAAGTTTTTCAACGATGAACTGTTCAATACTCCTACCTGGTTAATAGATCCGGTGATCAGAGACCAGGTGGCTAATCCGGCAGATATTTCTCCTGTAGATATTATGCAGACCAATACCGTAAACTCCATGCTGGATGTGAAAAGGATTAATTACATCATGATGCTGGAGCGCCGCTTTGGTCCGGATAAAACACTGGGCATCATGGAATACATGTCCCTGTTGCATCAGGGAATCTGGTCTGATCTGAACAATGGTACTGTAAAAATTGATGCTTACCACCGCAACATGCAGCAAAACTATCTCGGCGCGCTGTATAAAATTACCCGGGATATTAAACCGGAAGTGAGTGAGTCTGAAGCGTCTTCCATTGCCAATGCTGATATCAAAAGCATCGCTGCGATGATTAAGAAAGCGATTCCACGCGCCACAGATGCAGCCACCAAGGCTCACCTGGTAGCGATGAATGAAAAAATTCAATTGCTTGCAAAAAAAATATAATAACGATTTCTCATAAGCACTAACTATCCAGAAAAATTACCTATGACGTATAAAGCCCTGCAGGTTTACACCTACGGGGCTTTTTCATGGAAAATATTTTTTTTGAAAATGGATAGTTCAAAAGTTTCCCCTGCGTGTTTTAATAAGTAATTTGCAGGGCGGTGAACAACAGCCATGCCATTAACAACAGGGAAACGGAAAAAAGTTAGTCTTGCCAACACCGATATCAGCACAAGATCAACATAGTATTGATACCATGCAAACTATAGCAGGCTTGCTTTTGCGCCGGTTACAGGGAATATTAAATGAATCAGAAGCCGCTGCATTAGCGCAGTGGCTGGCAGAGCAGCCGGCAGAGCGCCGGAAATTTTATGAGGAAGTCACCGATTGGCCGGCCATAGAAAGGGCATTGCACGCAATGTATCGTATAGACGAAAGTACTGCATTAAACGAAGTATGGACACGCATCCGGATGACGACGGTAAAAAGATCACCTGTTGCCCTTCGCCGGTATTGCGTAGCCGCGGCGGCTGTCGCATTACTGATAGGCTCCGGGATGTATTGGCTGCGTCCTCATCAAAACATTCAGATGGATGCCCGCCTGCCGATGGCGGCCCGTTATAAAAGTGATGCGCTGCCTGGTACTAACAAGGCCACGCTGGAACTGGGCGACGGCAGTATCATTGAATTAGACAGCGTCGGCAAAGGAGAACTGGCCCGGCAACACAATGCCCTCATCTTAAAAAATGAATCCGGCGCCGTAAGCTATCAGTCGGTGAATGCAGCAGATCATGCCGGCATTGCCTATAATAAAATCAGTACGCCAAAAGGTGGACAGTACCAGGTAGTATTACCTGATGGTACGCAGGTATGGTTAAATGCCGCCTCCTCCCTCCGCTATCCCACTGCCTTTACAGGCAACGCGAGAACGGTGGAACTAAATGGGGAAGCCTATTTTGAAGTGGCTCCGGATGCTGGTAAACATTTTCATGTGAAAGTCATGGGCAACCGGGCAATGGAGGTAGAAGTCCTCGGTACCCGCTTTAACATCAATACCTATACCGATGAAGCAGCCAATGCTACCACACTGGTAGACGGTAAAGTAAAAGTAGTGGACGCCGCCAGTCAGGCGGTACTACAGCCCGGACAGCAGGCATTGGTATATGACCGGCAGCAGCAGATCACGCTTCAAACAGCAGATCTTCCAGGCATTCTCGCCTGGAAGGAAGGACTCTTTTCCCTGCAGGATGCCGACATCACAGATATCATGCGACAAATAGCACGGTGGTATGATGTGGAGGTGATTTATAACGGCACTATTAAACAAAAGTTTGTAGGGAAAATTCCCCGCAACATGAAATTGTCAGAAGTATTAAAAGTATTGGAATCTACCGGGTGGGTCAATTTTAGTATTTCAGGGAAAACGGTCACCGTAGCGCCCTGAAGCTACCAACCAATAATCTAAACAGCGTCTAGTTACATGCGAAAGTTTAACGATTTATCACTGCAATGCAAAAGCATTGTAAAAAGAACAGCCATGCGGCGAATGCATCGCTATTTATTCCTGGCCGTCCTGATGCCGGCCCCCCTGTTTGCACAGCGGGTTACCTTATCGGTCAACAAAACACCACTGGAAAAAGTATGCAAAGAAGTAGAGCGACAAACCGGCTACTACTTTGTTTATTCCAAAGACCTGCGGGATACCGAACAAAAAGTCTCGGTGGAATTAAAAAATACGGAAGTGAATACGGCCTTGCAGCAGATATTTGAACATACGCCTTTCCGTTATGAAGTCACGAATAAGGTAGTATCGGTAAATACCGCGCCCAAACCTGCCCGCGCGGAAAATATAACTGCCGAAAAGGATACTTTGAGTATTACGGTGAAAGGAAAATTGTATACAGACGTCAATGCAGTTCCACTTCAAAATGCCTCCGTCTCTTCTTCGTTCACAAAAAGAACCACGCTCACCAACGAAAAAGGAGAATTTGAGCTGAAGGGAGTTTTACTGGGAGAAGACATCATTGTCAGCTATGTAGGATATGAAAAATACCATCACGTCATTACAGAACCTGTCATAGCCATCTTTCTAAAGGCTTCCAACAATGTGCTGGATCAGGTAGTGGTAAAGGCTTACGGCACTACCAGCAAACGTTTCAATACCAGTAATATTGTTACTGTCAGTGGCAAGGACCTGCAGGATCTTCCTGTTCAAAATCCTCTACTGGCACTCGAAGGCAGGGTACCCGGTTTGCAGATTACCAGGGATAACGCCTCACCGATATCACCCATAAAGATAGAAGTACGTGGTAGAAATTCCATCAACAAATTCATCTCTTCAGAACCATTATATATTATAGATGGGGTACCCCAAACGGTTATGGATCTCACCCCCAAGCCCAAGTTCGCTGAAAACAGTCCCAATGCAAGCATTATTTCCCTGGGTCTGGACCAGTCGATGGGCATGGGTCAGAGCCCTATCTTTGGTTTGAGTCCCAATGATATTGAGTCGATAGAAGTACTCAAAGACGCTGGCGCCACCGCCATTTATGGTAGCCGCGGTGCCAATGGTGTGATCCTCATTACTACCAAAAAGGCAAAGCCGGGGACCAGTAAATTTTCGCTTTCACTGAACCAGGGCGTAAAAAACGCGATCCGATACCAGCCTTTCCTGAATACCAGCGACTACGTGGCCATGCGCAAAGAAGCCTATGCCAATGCCGGCCTGACACCGTCAAAAGTATCCGGCAACCCTGGATATGCACCGGAGATCATGATAGCAGATACCACCCGGTATACCGACTGGCAAAAATATATGTATGGAGGTACCGGTTTGTATACCAGTGTCAATCCCCAACTTTCCGGCGGGACCCAGCATAGTGCTTACCTGATTTCTGCCAACTATACCAAACAAACAGATATCACACCCTCCAATGCTAATACCCAGTCTGCCAGTGTTTTGCTGAAACTGGATAACCACAGTGCTGACAACAAACTAAAAACGGGTATCAGCGTATTCTATCTGAACTCTTCCAATAAAGGATTGGGCTCGCTGACCCAATTGTCAACCCTTGCCCCCAACGCGCCGGATGCATTGGATAGCCTGGGTAACCTGAATTATGCAGCCTATAAAAAAGCAGGTATAACAAATTTTCCTTTCGCGGGCTTAAAGACAAGCACCAGCTCCAACACCAACCGTATCAATGCCGGTTTTAATATCGGGTATACCCTGGCAAAAGGATTGGAAATTTCCACACAGATAGGCTATAATATGTCCAGCAACAAAGGAGGACGTATCAATCCGGTAGCATCCATGGATCCAAATGGTACCAGCAAACCCTTTGGAACCAACTCCATGGGTACTACCGACGTAAGCAACCTAAGCATAGAACCACAGCTGAACTGGAATAAATCGTTGGGCAATGGTATCCTGAGTGTATTGGTGGGAGGAACCTATCAGTCGAATACTACGAAGTCTACCTTTATCGATGGACTCAACTACCTGTCAGATGAAATGATCAATGCGATTGCTGCTGCTCCTATAGTACATGCCAGTAATAAAAGCGGCCAATATAAATATATCGGTGCGTTTACGGGCATCAACTATACCCTGTCGGATAAGTATCTGTTTAACTTAAGCGGAAGAAGAGATGGCAGCAGCAGATTTGGCGCAGGCAAGCAGTTCGGTAACTTCTGGTCAGCCGGTGCCGGATGGATCATCAGTGAAGAAGCGTGGGCCAAAGCCTTTTTGCCTAAAGCACTCACCTTTCTGAAACTGCGTAGCAGCTATGGCTTAACCGGCAGTGACGGTGTGGGAGATTATCAATTCCTTTCCCAGTGGGCCTACCTGATAGCAAACGGTACGGGCGTTCCCGTTATTTCCGACTACAACGGCGTAGTGCCTTTAATGGAAACCCTGGCCGCGAATGATCAGTTTCACTGGCAAACCAACAAGCAACTGGAAGTGGGTCTGGAATTCAGTTTCTGGGATAAACTCAACTTTACCACTGACTGGTACCAGAACCGCTGCAATAATCAGCTGATAGGATATCCGTTGCCGTTGTTTACCGGCTTTAATACCATCACCGCCAACTCTGTAGCCAATGTGCAGAATTCAGGATGGGATTTTATGGCGAATACCATGGTGATGCAGACTAAAGATATCAGCTGGAACGTGAGTTTGAATTTTAATATTCAGCGTAATAAACTGCTCTCTTATCCGGGACTGGCATTATCGCCATATGCCATCATCTACAGAGTAGGGGCCTCTTTAAATAACCAGGCGTTGTTTCACTACCTGGGCGTAGATCCAAAAACCGGAAAGGGGAATTACCTGGATGTTAACCAGGACGGACAAATCAATAACAATCCCAGTGTAGCTCCTGGTACCGGCAATGATGACAGAAGCATATTTTTGGACATGAACCCTGTCTTCAGTGGTGGTTTCTCTACCGCCTTCCGCTACAAAAACTGGAGCATTAATCCTTCCTTTAGCTTTAAAAGGGGCTACCAGCAAATTGGATACAATCATTCCGGAAGCACTAACCAAAACATCTCCTCCTGGCAATACAACAACCGCTGGACACCTGATAATAACCAGGCTTTGCTACCGCCACTCAGTGCGGTGACCACTCAGGAAACATTCCGCTTTATCGGTTCAGACCGGAATTATACCATGACCAATGTATTACGCCTAAACAGCTTACGCTTATCCTGGAGCCTTCCCACTGCTAAAGCCATCAAAGCACATATGCAGGGATTAACGTTCAACCTCAGCGCCGACAACCTGTTACTGCTGACCAACTATAAAGCCAGTATAGATCCGGACCTGTCAGGGATGATACCTTCTCTGCGTACGGTGACGTTAGGTTGTAATGTTTCTTTTTAAAGCAAATAGTAGTACTCATGTTATATCTTAATAATAAAAAAATAATACACGGCTTATTACTGATGGTATTGCTCTCTGCAACTGCCTGTAAGAAGCTGATAGAAATTGATCCGCCCATAGATACGGTTAGTACAACGACCGTATTCAATGATCCTGTCAAAGCAAATTCCGCACTGGCAGCTATCTATTATACGTTGATGTCCAACGGTGGTAGTCCATCCTTCAGCAGTGGCTCCATGACCGTTTACGGTGGCATGATGGCAGATGAACTGTTTCCTTATGCGGGTGCTTCTAATCCGTTGGATTATCAGTTCTATACGAATAAACTGCTCCTGGATAATATATTGGCGCCGGCGCCATTCTGGGTAACTGCCTATAAAGCGGTGTACTCCGCCAATTCCGTTTTGGCAGGTGTGGCAGCTTCCACTTCACTGGCTATGACGGATAGTGTAAAACGCCAGTTAAATGGTGAAAGCCGGTTTGCAAGAGCTTTCTGTTTCTTTTATCTGACAAACCTCTACGGCGAAATACCACTGCCCCTTTCTGCCAGCCCGGTAGCAGAAGCCACGCAGAAGCGGCAGCCACTGGACAAAGTAAATCAACAGATCACAGATGACCTGAACGCGGCCATCCAGTTATTACCAGACAACTTTTCCGTTACAAAGGGAACAAAAGTGCGGCCGAATAAATATGCCGCTATCGCCCTGCTGGCCAGACATTACCTGTATCAGAAAAAATGGAAAGAAGCCGCAGAACAGGCAGATATCGTGATCAACAGTGGCCAATTTGGTTTGACCTCTCTGGCGGAAACTTTTGGCGCCAGCAGCCGTGAATCGATCTGGCAATTGAAATTCAGCGGAAATGGTGTGGCGACTTACATGCCGGAAACCATAGCGCTCACGCCGCAACTGAGTTTATCAATGCTGGATCAGGCAACGCAGGAGATGTTTCTTGACCCGGATCAATTTGTTACTTTTTCGTATATGGTTATCCCATTTTATATCATGAGCGATCACCTGGTCAACGCCTTTGAACCCGGTGACCAGCGAAAAGATAAATGGACCGATAGTATGCACACGCCTGCAGCAGCCCCCTGGAATGGCGTAGAGTACCGTTTTGTACGCAAGTACGTAAGGCTCACCGCAGATGGACAAGATGCTCCTCCCTACTATACCGTGATGCGGCTGGCAGAACAATACCTTATCCGTGCAGAAGCCCGCGCCCAGCTAAATGATATAGGTGGTGCAGCGGCAGATATTAACTTACTCCGCTCCAGAGCCGGATTACACGATACCAAAGCAGCTTCCCAACAGGACATGCTGGATGCCATCGCACACGAACGGCAAATAGAACTGTTCGCAGAATGGGGCCATCGCTGGTTCGATCTGAAACGCAGCGGCAAAGCAGCACAGGTACTCGGCGCTATCGCGGAAAAACAACCCTGGACAGATGATAAACTGCTGTTGTTTGTTCCTCCGGATGAAATAAAAAATGATCCGGCACTCACGCAGAATCCGGGTTATTTCTGGTAATTGAAAACGGAAAGCAAAAAGCAGAAAGCAAAAGGCGATCGGCTTTTTGCTTTCTGCTTTTTGCTTTCCGTTTTCATCACTTCCCAAACTTCCGCGGAAACCACGACACCGTGGCCATAAAATACTGTTGCAGCACATTCACCGTCCCATACGTCAATACGTTATTATATCCATAATTGATAATGCTCGTATTCTGGTGCAACAAGTCCAGCGCCGATAACTTCAACTCGAAATTATTATCCTTCATAAAACGATACGCTGCACTGGCATTCCAGATCGTATAATCAATCTTGCCTGCACCGGTGGAAGAGGTGTGGTTAAAGTTGATATTGCTGCTAACGCTGAGTCGCTTCGTGCAATTAACATTGCCACTGAAAGCAGTCACATTAGTGCGATTGCTGAGGCTATTGCCTTCAATTCCCGTTTGCTTTGACTTATACCAGATAAAACCCTGATTAAAGCTGGTATTGAAAATATCTTTGTAAGAATAATAAAGGTAGAGATTATTGTTGCTGTTAATATTATCCGAGGTATTCCATACGCCACCAATACTATTAGGCGTGCTGCTAAAGTTAACAAAGCCATTCACATTCACCTGCAGCCGATGCTGGTTAAACTTAAATGCTTTGTTCAGGTTACCAGATACACTCAAATATTTATTGCCGTCTGCATTCACGGTGTAATGACTACTGCGCCCCTCTTTATCCGTCATGCTGCTATCTGCAAAACTATTATCAACGATGCCGGCACTAATACCCACATTATAATAAAAATCCCTGTTGGTACCCATTGAGTAGTGAGTCATGCTAAATGTGATCACTTTTCTGCTCGCAGGTTTCAGCGAAATATTTCCGTTTTGTATATAATACAGATTCGAGCTATCCACCAGTGGCGCCAGTTGCCCGATAGACGGATAATCATTGGTAACAGCGAAATTCAGGCTATAATTATCGCTGAATTCCCCATACTGATAATTCTGGTAGCTGATGCCGGCGGTAGGTATAAATTTCAGGTAACTGCGACCAAGATTTTGAAACGCCTTATCCGAATGGTTTTGCAGCTGATAAAACTGCGCCTGCGTGTTAAAATTTATATTTAGAAATTTGGAATACCGGTTCGCCAATCCTTTATTAAAAGACCGGCTAAAATTCAAGGAAGGTCGCTCATCTATGGTAGTGTACCTGCTATCATTCGTTAAATAGGAATTCAATACATAATTGTCTTTCAACGGGTCTTTATCTTTTACGTTGTTTTTTTCCTGATGTGTATTTACATCCAGGTTATTTTCCAGCTGTATGCCCAGGCGGGAAAATTTATATCCCAAAAGCCAGGGAGAAAAATTACCTAATTTCGTCTGCAGGTGTTGTTTGGTATCGTTGCTGCTGTTATTATAGCGACGATCGAACAACTTATTTTGTGCAGGATCGGCGATGGAATTAAAAGCCGTTTGTTGCCAGCGGTCGTTGTTGTTGCTGGCGGCGATGAAGGAGTAATTGATCTCAAACTCGTGCGGTCGGTTGTTCCTGACATTCCATGGGCGGATT
>NZ_DATCVJ010001077.1:0-20496 GCF_036566945.1 Chitinophaga sp.
AAAGGTAGCCGATCATTATATTGAGCTGCTGCTGAACAACCCTGATTTTCCGTTGTTTATGGTAAATGAAATATTTGCCGGGAGTGATGAACTGTTTAAGGGAAACCGGAAAAATGCGATTTTTAATTCTCACTTCTTTCAGCAATTAAATGCACTGCAAAAAGAAGGTAAACTATCCATTAACCCCTTGCACCTGATGATGAACCTCATCGGATTTGTAGTGATGCCTTTCCTCGCCAGGCCGCTGCTGGAAAGGAACAAGATCGTAAAGTCGGGAGAGTTTAAAGCCATGATGGAAGAAAGAAGAAAGCTGATCCCGATGTGGATGAAAGGGATGATGAAGTAATATTTTTTTGCCCGAAAATTGAACAACTTTTCAAAACAATTATTCAAACTGAATATTGCACCATGAACTTATTCAAAGCAATGTGCTGCTGTTTATTATTCGGTGTGTTACACGAAAAGGCGGTGTCGCAGGTTCTGACGATTGAGGAATGCTTTACCCTGGCACGGCAAAACTATCCGCTGATCAAACAATACGACCTGATTGTGCGCAGCAGCAAATACTCGGTGGAAAATGCCGGCAAGTTATACCTGCCGCAATTCAATGTAACCGGACAAGCCAGCTACCAGTCCCAAACCATTGATTTTGCCGCGGTATTCCCGCCCATCCCCGGCCTCAACCCGCCGGTGCTCAGCAAGGACCAGTATAAAATACAGGCCGAAATCACCCAACAGATCTACGATGGCGGCGTCACCAAATACCAGAAAGAAAGCAGTAAAGCCAATGAAGAGATTCAACAACAGCAACTGGAAGTAAATCTCTATGCCATCAAAGACCGGATCACACAATTATACTTTGCTGTGCTGCTGATGGAAGCACAGCTGAAACAAAACCGGCTCAGAAAAGCAGACCTGCAAAGCGCCGCGGATAAAGCGCAGGCAGCCCTGGCCAATGGTGTGGCTTACCGCAGTAACGTAGATGAACTCAAAGCAGAAATAGTGAATACCGATATGGCCAGCACCGAATTCAGTGCTAACCGTACCGCCTATATGAAAATGCTGGCCGTGTTTATTAACCAGCCACTCTCCGACAGTACCACCCTCACCTACCCCGCACCGGTAGTACCACAGGAAGGTATTCACCGGCCGGAACTTACTTACTATGATATACAGAAAAAAGCATTTGATGTGCAGGAAAAACAACTGAAGTCGAACTATCTACCTAAACTCAATGCCTTCCTGCAGGGCGCCTATGGCCGCCCGACCCTGAACTTTATAGACAATGACTTTGGCCCCTGGTGGATGGGCGGTATACGCCTGAACTGGTCGATCGGAAGTTTGTATACCTTAAAAAACAACCGGCAGCAACTGGATATCAACCGGCAAAACCTCGATATCAATAAAGAAACCTTCCTGTTTAATACCAACCTGAGTTTGCAACAACAAAACCAGGACGTCAGCAAATATGCGGCGTTAATGGAGCAGGACGATGAGGCCATTACACTACGATCATCGGTACGAAAATCGGCACAGGCGCAGCTCGACAACGGCGTGATTACCGTACATGAATATATTTCACAACTCAACGCCGAGAATCTGGCCAAACAATCGCGGATACTGCATAGCATACAATTATTACAGGCGCAATACAATTATAAAAACACTTCCGGGAACTGATTAATTATTGCATATGAAATACAACATAATAATAGGTCTGGCTGCTGTGATGTTGATGAATGCCTGCGGCAACGGCAAACCCGCCTATGATGCCTCCGGCAATTTTGAAGCAGATGAAGTCATTGTATCGGCACAACAAACCGGTTTACTGCTCGACTTTTCCGTGAAGGAAGGCGATAAATTAACAGCCGGACAAACCGTCGGACAAATTGATGTGGCCATCCCTACGCTGCAAAAGGAACAGATACAGGCTTCTATCAATGCACTGAAAGAAAAAACCCATGATCCCGTTCCGCAAACAGAACTGGTAAAACGGCAGCTGCTGGTGCAGGAAGCCCAGCTGGAACAGCAATACCGGGAAAGAAAAAGAACCGAGAACCTGGTAAAAAGTGACGCTGCCACGCAGAAACAACTGGACGATATCAATGCGCTCATTGAACAACTGGAGCGGCAACTGGCCGTAACGCGGCAGCAAATAAGACTGAACGACTCCAATACGTCCACACAAAACAGGACCATCCTCGCCGAAAAAGCACCGCTGGAGAAATCACTCGCGCAATATGCAGAACAGATTTCCAAAGGGCAAATCATCAATCCAATCAGTGGCGTGGTGCTATCGCGATACGCACTGAAAGGAGAAATGGCGGCCACCGGCAAGGCGTTATATAAGATTGCCAACATCGATACACTGTACCTGAAAGCTTATATCACCGGCGATAAACTACCTGCTATTAAGCTGGGTCAAACCGTACAGGCGCGTATAGATCAGGGAGAAAAAAACTATAAATCATATACCGGTGAAATCACCTGGATATCTGATAAATCGGAGTTTACACCGAAAACCATTCAGACCAAAAATGAGCGGGCCAATCTTGTGTATGCTATTAAGGTAAGGGTGAGAAATGACGGTTACCTGAAAATAGGGATGTATGGTGAAATGCTGATTAACACCGAAAAGAAATGAGTGCTGTAATACTGGATCATATTACAAAGACTTACGACAACGGTAAGGTACTGGCAGTAGATGATGTATCGCTGCAGGTGGCCGAAGGCGAGCTGTTTGGGCTGATAGGACCGGATGGCGCGGGCAAGACTTCCCTCTTCCGCATCCTCACCACACTGTTGCTGGCAGACAAAGGCACTGCTACCGTGAGGGGCTATGACTGTGTGAAAGACTATAAACAGATTCGTAGCAGGATAGGCTATATGCCGGGCAAATTCTCCCTATACCAGGACCTTACGGTAAAAGAAAATCTGGATTTTTTCGCCACGCTTTTTGGGAGCAGCATTGAAGAAAATTATGAGCTGATCAAAGACATTTACGAACAGATCAAGCCTTTCAATGACCGCCGTGCCGGCAAACTCTCCGGTGGTATGAAACAAAAGCTGGCACTCTGTTGCGCCCTGATCCACAAACCGGAAGTGTTGTTTCTCGATGAACCCACCACCGGCGTGGATGTAGTATCACGTAAGGAGTTTTGGGAGATGTTGAAAAATCTGAAGCGTCAGGGTATTACGATCGTGGTATCTACCCCTTACATGGACGAAGCCATGCTCTGCGAAAGAATTGCGTTGATACAGGGCGGCAAAATTATGTCGGTGGATACGCCGGATCATATTATTGCGCAATTCCCGGTGAAGCTCTATGCCATCAAGGCCGATAATATATACCAGTTGCTCACGGAACTGAGAAGTGAGCCGACCATTGATAGTAGCTATGCTTTCGGTGAATACATTCATATTACGCTGCGGAATGATGCAGCGGATATTGAGGAGATCCGGCAGCACATGGAAACGAAAGGGCATACACATGTGGAAGCAAAATTGATTCGTCCCAGTATAGAAGATAGTTTCATCCGGTTAATGAACCAGGCTTAAATCATGTTGCCATGGAAGAAAAAGTGATCATCTGCAAGGACCTGACCAAACGATTTGGTGATTTTTATGCCGTTAATAAAATTTCTTTTTCCGTTAACAAGGGGGAGATATTTGGTTTCCTGGGGGCTAACGGTGCCGGCAAAACGACGGCCATGCGAATCCTTTGCGGCCTCTCCCACCCGACGTCCGGAGAAGCGATGGTAGCGGGTTTTGATGTATATAAACAACCGGAATCCATCAAGAAGAATATCGGTTATATGAGTCAGAAATTTTCTCTCTATGAAAATCTGACGGTGCTGGAAAACATAGAATTTTTTGGTGGCGTATATGGCGTGCCGGCAGCGGAAATAAAGAAACGAAGCGATCAACTGGTACAGCAACTGGGACTTACCGCAGAAGCGAAAAAATTCGTGGGGGCGCTGCCGTTAGGCTGGAAACAGAAACTGGCCTTTTCGGTGGCGATTTTTCACCGGCCCAAAATAGTATTCCTGGATGAACCCACCGGCGGCGTAGATCCCGTTACCCGTCGACAGTTCTGGGATATGATCTATGAAGCAGCAGCATCGGGCATTACCATCTTCGTAACCACACACTATATGGATGAAGCAGAATATTGTAACCGGGTGACCATTATGGTAGATGGAAAAGTAGAAGCACTGGATTCTCCTGCCAATCTCAAAGCGCAGTTCAAGGCAGATAATATGGATGAAGTTTTTTATCAGCTGGCCCGTGGCGCCAAAAGATCCGGCGATTAAAATAATTTTATGAAACAGTTCTTCGCATTTATCAGGAAAGAATTTTTCCATGTCTTCCGCGACAGGCGGACCTTGCTCATCATGTTTGGCTTGCCGGTGGCCCAGATTGTGCTGTTTGGCTTTGCGCTGACCAGCGAGGTAAAAGATATTACGCTTACCATTGTAGATAATTCGAGAGATGTAAATACACAACAGCTGATCGGTAAAATAAAATCATCTTCCTATTTTGTCGTAGAGGAATCGACCATCGACTATAACGCCATCAGGGATTCCTTTAAGAAAGGCACCGCCAAATGTGCGTTGATTTTCCCGGCGCATTTTGGCGATGACCTGCAACATGTGGGGAAAGCGCAAATACAGATCATTACAGACGGTTCTGATCCTAACACAGCGAAAACAGTAGTAAACTATATCACCGCCATCACCACCGCTTACCAGCAGGAAATCAGTCCCACAGCACACCTGCCTTATATGATTATCCCGGAAGCAAGGATGTTGTATAATGAAGAAGGCAATGGCTCGCTTAACTTTATTCCCGGGGTAATGGCGCTGGTGCTGATGATTGTATGTACTGCGCTCACCTCTGTATCTGTGGTGCGGGAAAAAGAGCTGGGCACCATGGAAATATTACTGGTATCGCCTTTCAAACCACTCATGGTATTAATAGCCAAAGCCATTCCCTACCTGATTTTATCGCTGGCTAATTTCATCCTGATCCTGGTATTGGCCGTATTTGTATTGAACGTGGGTATTAAGGGCAGTATCCTGTTACTCTTCCTGGAAAGTATGTTGTTTATCATTACCTGCTTATCGCTTGGGTTGCTGATCTCCAATGCCACCGACTCTCAGCAAACCGCGTTGTTGATTTCCATGATGGGGATGATGATTCCGACCATGATTTTTACAGGATTTATGTTTCCGCTGGAGAATATGCCGAAGGTATTCCAGATCATTTCCCATATCGTTCCTTCCCGCTGGTATTTCCTGATAGTAAAGGCAGTAATGCTGAAGGGGCTTGGGTTTGAATATGTATGGAAAGAAACGTTGGTACTGTTGGGCATGACCGCGCTGGCATTGACGATTGCGCTGAGAAACTTTAAAACCCGGCTATCATGAAAGTGTTGCGTTATATTCTAAAGAAAGAGTTTAAGCAGATTTTCCGGGATAAAACTATTCTGGCCATGATGTTTGCTTTGCCGACCATACAGTTAATCATTCTCCCGCTGGCCATGAATTTTGATGTGAAGAATGTGAAGCTGGCAGTGGTGGATAATGACCACAGTCCTTATTCCCGGCAGCTGATTGCCAAAATATCTTCTTCTGGTTATTTCAGGATAGTGGCGGCAGAATCCTCTTTTAAAGCGGCATTAAAATATATAGAAAGAGAAAAAGCGGATCTCGTATTGGAAATACCGGCTGGTTTTGAAAGTAACCTGGTAAAGGAAGGCACGCAAAAATTAGGCGTTTCCGTAGACGCTATTAACGGCACCAAAGCAGCTATTGGTGGTGGTTACCTGCAAACGGTGATCATCGACTACAATAAAGAAATTCCTATTAATGCCGGCAGTGCTCCCCCTGCCGGTGTGATTGACATCACGTATTCCAACTGGTTTAACCCGTTGGCCGAATACCGTTTCTATGTAGTCCCGGCCGTAATGGTGTTGTTGCTCACACTGATCGGCGGTTTTATGTCGGCCCTGAATATTGTGCGGGAAAAAGAAGTCGGCACTATTGAACAGATCAACGTGACACCGATTCAGAAATGGGAGTTCATACTAGGTAAGTTGATTCCTTTCTGGGTAGTGGGTATGATTGTATTTACATTAGGACTAGCGGTAGCGTGGGTGGTATATGGCATCTGGCCGGTGGGTAGTTTTGCTACGCTGTACCTGTTTGCCGCCATTTACCTCGTAGCGTTGCTTGGATTTGGCTTGCTGATTTCCACCTATACCAGCAACCAGTTGCAGGCTATGTTTGTGGCGTTCTTTTTTATCATGATTTTTATGTTGATGAGTGGCCTTTTCACCTCGGTAGATAGTATGCCTGCCTGGGCCAAAGTAATCGCCAATTTAACGCCGGTGACGCATTTTATTAAGGTGATGCGGATGATTGTGCTGAAAGGCAGCGGGTTTGCGGATGTGCAACTGGAGTTTTTATACCTGGTGATATTTGCGGCGGTGTTGAATGGCTGGGCGATTTTGAATTACAGGAAGACGAGTTGATTTTTTGACATCAGGATGTTTCTTTTTTCAAAAATTTTGTGCCTTCATTTTTTTCATTATCTTCACCTACGAAAATATTCGTACACTTCCCGTTGCAATACGGGCAGTACTTTTATCAGCTAAAACCCAACAATGAAAAAAGCCCTTTTATCAATCCCGGTATCTCTGTATTTTGTGTTGTCGTCCTGTTCCCATCCGACGGCTAATGTTCATATAGGCGGTGGCGTTAGTGCCTTTGTACAAGATTCCGTTGCCTTTAACAAGGAGTTTGGAAATGAGATGATGATCTGTAATTTCAGTTTTAATGGCCTGAATGATTCCCGCGACATGTTTGATCCCTCTCCTGTTACCGATGCCCACTCTGCCAGATTTTCGAAGCTGATGGCGCATACGAAAAAGGAAGATCTGACGATGGCGATTATTACTACATCTACGTTGACAGACAGCGTGGCTATAAAAGGCTTTGCTGACAAAGTGGTGGCATATATTAAGAAAGATTCCTTATTTACCGGCTTTAAAAAATACACGGTGAATATTGCTCCGGATGGTGCGCCGGTGGCTACGTACACTTATTAATCGCTATTAAATTATATAAAAAGTGGCTGTTGTGGGGACTTTCCCGGGACGGCCACTTTTTTTTATGCCCCGGAAGGCGCGCTCATAGCAGCAGCGACGGCGTTACGGTATTCCTTCTCCCGAAGGGGAAATGAACCACCAAACACATTATATTAATACAAACTATATATCTCCACTTTCCGGTCTCCTCCTGGTTTTGCTGACAGGTACTACCGGGCGGCACCTCCGCTGACCATCGCCCAAAATAAAACAACGACCAAGTCTTCTTCCAAAAAATTACATACTACTGACTATCAGTCCAATACATAGTAAAATAGGCTCAAACGCTTGCTCCTGCTGCTTCTTCACTACTATTTCCCGGGTATCCTTAGAAAAAATATTGAAATAAAATAGATTTTATGAATAAATTTGAACAATCAAGTAGCTACTTTTAAAATTTTAAAAAATGAGCAATAAACCCGCTACCTTATTTGACAAAGTATGGGATTCGCATGTTGTCAGGAAAATTGAAGATGGTCCGGATGTATTTTTTATCGACCGCCACTTTATTCACGAAGTAACCAGCCCGGTGGCATTTCTGGGTATGGAAAAACGCGGATTGAAAGTGATGTTTGCTGAGAAGACTTTTGCCACGGCCGATCACAACACGCCAACGATCAACCAGCATTTACCGGTACAGGACCCGCTTTCCGCCAATCAGCTGAAGGCACTGGAAACCAATTCCAACAAATATGGCATCTCCCACTGGGGATTAGGCAATCCCAAGAATGGTATTGTGCACGTAGTAGGTCCGGAAAACGGTATTACCTTACCAGGTATGACCATCGTTTGCGGTGACTCTCACACCTCCACCCATGGTGCTTTTGGCGCCATAGCATTTGGTATCGGTACCTCTGAAGTAGAGATGGTACTGTCTTCCCAGTGTATTATGCAGCCGAAGCCCAAGAAAATGCGCATTAACGTAACCGGCAAGCTGGGTAAGGGTATTACACCAAAAGACGTTACGCTTTATATTATATCCAGGCTTACTGCAGCCGGTGCTACCGGTTACTTTGTAGAATATGCCGGTGATGTGTTTGAAAACATGAGCATGGAAGGTCGTATGACCGTTTGCAACATGAGTATTGAAATGGGCGCCCGTGGCGGTATCATTGCACCAGACGAAACCACTTTTAATTATATCAAAGGACGTGAGAAAGCGCCTAAAGGAGAAGCATGGGATAAAGCCCTCGCTTACTGGAAAACGCTGAAAACAGAAGAAGGTGCAGCCTTTGACATGGAATATACCTACGATGCAGCTGACATCGAACCGATGATTACCTACGGTACCAATCCGGGTATGGGTATGGGTATTACCAAACATATTCCTGCTGCACTGGCGGGTGACAGCAAATCCAGCTACGAAAAATCACTGCAGTACATGGGCTTCCATGAGGAAGACGCGATGCTGGGTAAAAAAGTAGACTACGTATTCATAGGCAGCTGTACCAACGGACGTATCGAAGATTTCCGTGCATTTGCCTCTATTGTAAAAGGAAGAAAGAAAGCGGAGCATGTGACCGCCTGGATCGTTCCCGGTTCACATATCGTAGAACAACAAATCAAAGAAGAAGGTATCCTGGACATACTGACAGAAGCAGGTTTTGAGCTGCGTCAGCCCGGATGTTCTGCTTGTCTGGCGATGAACGACGACAAAGTACCTGCCGGCAAATACGCGGTAAGTACCAGCAACCGTAACTTTGAAGGCAGACAGGGACCCGGCTCCAGAACCATGCTGGCCAGTCCGCTCGTAGCAGCAGCAGCAGCGGTTACCGGTGTAGTCACTGATCCGAGAGAGCTGATTGCTTAATCTTTCTTTTTCTAACAACAACAATCACGATACAACTCAAAAAATGGCTTACGATAAATTCACAATATTGAGGAGTTCCGCAGTTCCCATGCCGATTGAAAATGTGGACACGGACCAGATCATTCCCGCACGTTTTTTAAAAGCCACAGAGCGTACAGGTTTCGGTGATAACCTGTTCCGCGACTGGCGCTATGAAACAGATGGTACCCCGAAAAAAGATTTCGTTTTAAACAATCCTATCTACTCCGGTAAAATCCTGGTAGGTGGTAAAAACTTCGGTAGCGGCAGTAGCCGTGAACACGCCGCCTGGGCGATCTACGACTATGGATTCCGTTGCGTAGTATCCAGCTTCTTTGCCGATATCTTCAAAAATAACTCTTTGAACGTAGGCTTATTACCGGTACAGGTAAGCCCGGAGTTCCTGGACAAAATTTTCACGGCCATTGAAGCAGATCCCAAAGCAGAAGTGGAAATTAACCTGGAAGCACAAACGATCACTATTCCTTCCACCGGAGCCAGCGAATCTTTTGTCATCAACAGCTACAAAAAGCTGAACATGATGAATGGCTATGATGATATTGATTACTTACAGGCCATGAAAGACGAAATAAAATTGTTCGCTGACAAGAGTCTGTACTAAAATTCCATAAAACGATTATGCCAGTGACCCAGCGCCACGTTGAAATAATGGACACCACACTCCGCGATGGTGAACAAACCAGCGGTGTTTCTTTTTCACCCTCTGAGAAGTTAACCATTGCACAACTTTTACTGACAGAAGTAAAAGTTGACAGGATTGAAATTGCCTCAGCCCGTGTTTCTGACGGTGAATTTGCGGCAGTTCAGGCAATTACCCAATGGGCAAAGGAAAATGGTTTTTTAAATAAAGTAGAGGTATTAACCTTTGTTGATGGCGATGTATCCGTGCAATGGATGTTGCAGGCCGGCGCCACAGTAATGAACCTGCTCACCAAAGGCTCGCTGAATCATTTAACCCACCAGTTAAAGAAAACACCAGCGGAGCATTTTGCAGAAGTAGCAGCCGTTATCAAGCTGGCCAATGAAAAAGGACTGGCCTGTAATGTATACCTGGAAGACTGGAGCAATGGTATGCGCCACTCCCGGGAATACGTTTTCCAGTACCTCGATTTCCTGCAACACCAGCCAATAAAACGGGTGATGTTACCGGATACCTTAGGCGTACTCACACCGGATGAAGTGAAAGAATTTGTGTCTTCCATTGTGACGCGCTATCCGGACGTCCACTTCGATTTCCACGCGCACAATGATTACGACCTGGGCACCGCCAACGTACTGGAAGGTGTAAAAGCAGGCGCCCACGGCATTCATCTCACTATTAACGGGATGGGAGAAAGAGCAGGTAATGCTTCGCTCGCCAGCGCCATCGCAGTACTGCACGACTTCTTACCTTCCGTGAAAACATCCGTGGTAGAAACCTCGCTGTATACGGTCAGCAAACTGGTAGAAACATTTTCCGGCTTCCGCATAGCGGTCAACAAACCCATTGTAGGCGAAAATGTATTTACCCAAACTGCCGGTATTCATGCAGATGGTGATAAAAAGAATAAGCTCTACTTCAGTGACCTGATGCCCGAACGTTTTGGCCGTCAGCGTAAATATGCACTGGGTAAAACCAGCGGCAAAGCCAATATAGAAAACAACCTGCAACAGCTGGGCATCAAACTGTCGGACCCCGATCTGAAAAAGGTAACGCAGCGTATCATTGAACTGGGCGACCGGAAAGAAGTGTTAACGCAGGCAGACTTACCCTATATCATTTCGGATGTACTGGACAGCAACCGTATTCAGGAGCACGTGATCTTAGAAAACTATGTACTCACCCACTCCAAAAATATGAACCCTTCTGTGACCATCCGGATTTCTATTAACGGCGAAATCTTTGAGGAGCATTCACAGGGCGACGGACAATACGATGCGTTCATGAATGCGCTGAAAAAGGTATATGCGCAACTAAAGGTGGAACTCCCGCCACTGGCCGATTACGCCGTACGTATTCCGCCCGGTGGTAAAAGTGACGCCTTGTGCGAAACCATCATTACCTGGGTCCGGAATGAAAAAGAATTCAAGACCAGGGGCCTGGATAGCGACCAAACCGTATCTGCTATCAAGGCAACACTGAAAATGCTGAACTTAATTTAAACGTATCCAACAATAACTGAATGGCCACCAAACATATATTAATCGTTCCCGGTGATGGAATCGGACAAGAAGTAACCGCAGTCGGAAAAAAAGTACTGGATAAAATCGCCGCGAAATTCGGACATACCTTCACCTATGACGAAGCACTGATCGGACACGTAGCCATTGAAGCTACCGGCAATCCTTTACCGGATGAGTCGCTGGAGAAAATGAGAAACTCCGATGCCGTATTATTCGGCGCCGTAGGTCATCCTAAATACGACAACGATCCTTCTGCCAAAGTAAGACCAGAACAGGGTTTGCTGAAAATGCGCAAAGAACTGGGCCTGTACGCTAACCTCCGTCCTATTAAATTATTCGACGAATTACTCGGTGCTTCCAGCATTAAACCTGAAATATTAAAAGGCGCTGATATCCTGTTCTTCCGTGAGTTGACCGGTGATATTTATTTTGGAGAGAAAGGAAGAAAAAACAATGGCGATACCGCATACGATGTAGCAGAATACAGTCGTTATGAAGTAGAACGTATTGCCCGCAAAGCTTTTGAAGCCGCCAGAACCCGGAGAAAAAAGCTGTGTTCTGTTGATAAAGCCAATGTCATCGAAACCTCCCGTCTCTGGAGAGAAGTAGTACAAAAGGTAGCCCTTGAATATCCTGACATTGAAGTAGAACATCAGTTTGTGGATGCTACTGCTATGTTGCTGATAAAAGATCCGCGTCGTTTTGATGTGGTAGTAACCGCCAACCTGTTTGGTGATATCCTGACCGATGAAGCCTCTCAGATAGCCGGTTCTATGGGTATGCTGGCCTCCGCCTCTATCGGCGATGGTACCGGCGTATACGAGCCTATTCATGGCTCTGCACACGACATCACCGGCAAGGGTGTAGCCAATCCATTGGCTTCTATCCTGTCTGCCGCCCTGCTGCTGGATATTTCCTTTGGCATGAAAGCAGAATCAGAAGAAGTGATCAGCGCAGTAGATAAAGTACTGAAAGCTGGTTTCCGTACCAGAGATATCGCTGACGCACAAACGCCGGCAGATAAAGTGCTTGGAACAGAAGCAATGGGTGCAGAAGTGTTGAAGTTTTTATAAGGAGTAATATTTTAGAAGAACGGGATGTAAGGGTTGAACCTTACATCCCGTTTTTGTTTTTAGAAGGATGCCTCTTTTCAGAAGACACCCTCCCTTGTCTATAAGCACCCAAATTTTACGGCAGCGTAGTCAGATTAACCGTAGGGGTAAGACCGTTAGCTGTCCGCGTAAAGCTGGTGTTATAATTTACGTAGTTCGCAAAGAAACCACCATTCTTCAGATAGAATGCGCCGGTACCGGCATCAATACCACCTGCATAATCCCGGCGCTGATCATTGGAAGCAGTAGCATCAGCGGTATAGTAGCCACCGGTAAGCTCTACCCAGGTACCTGTAGTAGATCGTACCCATTGGTTATTAATTAATACCCTTCTTCCGTAATAACCATTGTTGTCATTAAAGTTTTCCAGGAAAGAATAAGCACCGGTGTAGTAGCTCACGGTATTCGGTCTTTTCCAGGTAGCCAGGAAGCGCCATGCGCCTGTTTCGGGCGTATAGATCCAGGAAGAATAATCTGTACCTCCTGTGCCATCAGGGAGAATATGCGTCAGGAATTTATAGGTTGTTCCGGCCTGCCAGTTGAAGAGCAGGTAGCTTTGTCCGCCGGTACCTTCGCCGCCGAAAGCATTGTCTACTACGTTTGGACCTTTTCTTACCAGCGTGGTAGTACCTACCGATGGATCCCAAACAGAAAACAATACCCTTCTTTCCGTAGCACTGTTTACCTGGATGCCGAAATAACCGCCGTCGAAGCCATTGCTCATAAAGTAGGAGCCGATTTTATCTTCTCCGGTGGGTACGGTTAACTCGTTGTAAAACCATTCTGCCGTAGTGCCGGAAGGAATGGTAAAGCTCATGTGTACCGAAGGACCCCGCCGTGACCAGTAGTAGTTGGCGGGGTCGTTGGCGTATACCACGTTGTTGGCCGTAGCGGCGCCACTGATAACGATATGAGACACATCGCCGAAATAGCTACCTGTTTTGGTAACACCCTGCACGTCTACTTTTACATAGCCCGCGGCAGTGATGTTTACAGATCCGATGCTATACGTCGTATAGGCGTTGCCGGTAACTGTTTTAGTAAAAGCAGTACCATTCACCGTTACCTTGATATTACTGGTACCGGAGGGCACTTTCATTTTAACAGACACGTTCAATGTACCGGTGAGGGCGAGCCTGAAATAAGTGCTGGTAATGGCGCTCGCGCTGGTCCAGTTGCCAAGACCATTGCTGGTGATCACTTCTGCCCCACCCGTTGCCGCGGTAGTGACGAAGCCGTTTCCGGCCAGCGGCACCTCATAACTGGAAGCGGCGGGAACGGACAAGGGGCTGACAAGTCCTGCTACATTGGCGGCAGGCGTTGTTTCTTTTAGGTTTTTACTACAGGAAAAAAGTGAAAGCGTGGCTACGGCAAATGCATACCACATACGGGGATTGATTTTCATTGTCAATGGGTTTAATGAATGTTGGATAGACAAAGAATGCTTATAGACAAGATTTTACCTACATGGGAAAGCGGTTTATAAAGACAGCGGTTTTTTCATGTTCACGGCACGATGCCTCGTTCAGAATTTGGTTGTTTGCTCACGTTCACTTTACTTATATCAAGATAAGTATTTTATTTTATAACTTATTTAAATTTCCTGATCATTGAAAAAGCAAGCTATTTCTGTTTGACGTAATTGCCCCGCTAATTGTCTTAATTGCACCTGTCCGAATTTACTTTTCCACTGTAAGTTTGTATCGTCATCTAAAAACAACATACTATGAATCCGGAAGTAACCCAGTATATAGACAAATTACCGCCCTGGCAAAAAGAAGCGGCTACAACACTTCGTAAAATGATCCTTAAAACGATTCCTGATGCCGAAGAGCGGCTTCAATACGGCAAGCCGCACTATCTGAAGCACGGGCACTATGCAGCGGTGATTTCAGCTGCAAAAGATAAACTATCTTTTATGCTCTTTAACGCTACGGAGCTGGCAGAAATAAAAGGTTATTTCAAATCGATGTCAGCGCCTGACCGCAAAACAGCTACTATTACAGAAGGCCTCACAGTAGATTATAAACAGCTGGGAGATTTTCTCAAACAAGCCAGTAAATCACTTTAAAATAAAGCCACCATGAGAAAGATAGTTTCCTTTATGCACGTGTCGCTGGACGGCTTTGCGGCCGGTCCTAACGGAGAAATGAACTGGATCCATGTAGACCCTGAGATCTTTGACTATGCTGCTGAGCGGACCAATGCGGCAGATACGGCTCTCTATGGCCGTGTTACCTATGATATGATGGATGCTTATTGGCCTACCGCACCGGATCAACCCAATGCCAGTAAACATGATATTGAACACGGCGCCTGGTATAAACAGGTAGAAAAGGTGATCATCTCAAAAAGTATGGAAGGCCAAAAAAGAGATAAAACCACTATCATTGGTCATGACATTGACAAACAGGTACGTGAGCTGAAGAATGGCGCCGGTAGAGAAATCATTATATTTGGGAGTCCCCGCGCCACACAAACGCTGATGGAGTATCAGCTCGTAGATGAATTCTGGTTATTTGTGAACCCGATATTACTGGGAGAAGGCATGCCCTTGTTCAAAAATATTAAAACCCCGGTATCGTTGAAGTTGCTGAAAAGCACTGCATTCGCGGGTTCAGGGGTAGTGTGTTTGCATTATGAAAAGATAAAGTAAAAGTACATCCGCGTAAAAGCGACTAACAGGGAATGTTCGCCCTCTTAGTCGCTTTTATTATTTGCCAGGGTCGCCTTCTTCTTACAGTGCTTCCGGGAAGATTGAATGCTGATTTTCAAAAAATACTTACATTAGTCTTCTTAACTCATGTAATGAAACTACTTTCTTTCTTCTTCCTGCTGCTCGCATTTCAAAGCATACACGCACAGGATAACCGAACCATTTCCATCACGCTGGATAAAGCCACCGCCAAATACTTTACCACAGACCCTATCATCCGGGCACAGGTAGATAGCGCCTTCCAAATAGCCACCGCCGTATTCAACTCCGCTGAATTTCAGAAAGAAATAGGCAACATGACTTTTCACTGCAAAAGCTATTGCACCGGCCGCGCTAAAATAGATACCAACAGTGCAGGAAGGATATCAGGCAAAACAGTGCTGGATACGTTATTTAAAGAACGCAGCCTGAAAATAGGATTTGAGTTAAAGCAGAAGGATGGTCCACTGGGACTCACCACGCCCGGGGCATTCACTACTACCGCCTGGTATGAGCCCATCCAGGAAAGCATGCCGGAATTCCACTCTTTTGCTTATGCGTTAGCCGTTAGTTTATGTCATGAATACACGCTCCGGGCGGGCTTTTGCCGCCTATATTGCGTAGGCGGTTGGCTTTGCAATCCAAAAAAGAGACTGAATGAAAAAAATAATAAACCCGATGAAAGATTCATTGGTGAAGACGTGACGTATAAAGTGAAGTGGGCCGTTTATTACCTGTTGATGGACTGGAAAAAAAATGGGATAGATCCGTTTAAAGGGAGATAAAAAATGCTGAAAGGAGCAGACTCCTTTCAGCACCATGACTATTCTTCTCTGGTAATAACTTCCTCTTCAACTACCACTGCTACCGCTTTCAACTCCTGGGCTTTCATTTTCCGATCATATTGCTTCTTTAAAAATCTCATGATAAACGGAATAACGGGTAAGAGCGTACGACTCATGCTATGATAAGGTAATAATAACCCTATAATGAACACCGCTATAAAAACAGCAGGAACTGTTAGCGCTCTCTTTTGCTGATACCGCACAAAGAGAGCATTGTCCAGTCCTTCGCTCAGTTGACGCCCCGGGTTGCTGATATATCTCCATAAAACTACAATCATACCGCCAGACAACGTGACATTCAGGGTGTAAATCAAAAAGGGACTAATGAAATTTGTGCCGGCATATTCGCTGTCCAGCGCTGTACTGAATGGGAACAATACAATAGAAAGCAAATAGAGCAAATTAAGCCATACCAGGGCCGGGGTATAGTTCACCAGATAGCTCATTAGCTGATGATGCACCGTCCAATACAAGCCGATAAAGAAAAAGCTGACAAAGAAACCGAGGAACTTGGGCGTTAGCTCCAGGTAAGCATCTATCACCTGCGCCGTGGTGTACTCCGGCAGTAAGTGAGGGATCTTTATTTCAATAATCAGCAAAGTAATAGCAATGGCAAATACAGCATCGCTAAAGAGAATTAAGCGTTCAATCTGAAAGCCTGTTTTGGAGTGGGACATAAGGTAGCTACAGTTTAGGTTGATAGTTGGTGTTGGCTAAAAATACAATATATTTATACTCATTCCTATACTTGTTATCCTGATGAATAAAATCACGCCAGCACTACAAATCCCATTTTTTCAACTCATGAACGAGGAAATCAGCATTCGTGACTTTGAAAAATGGGTGTATAATAATACAGCACTGGAAGAAGCCATGGGTAGCGAAGCTTACATAGAACTGGCATCCATCAACTTCAATAATAAATATGCGACGGATGAAGTACTGTCGCAGGCTGACGAATTCCTTGACTATGCAGCGTTTGAGCAGCATAAATTAATGCTTCTCCTTCAGCATCTTATCCAAAAAAATGGAGACTTCGAAAGTTTATTGCTAGCCACCTACCAACAATACTGTTGGGGGTATAAATTTATGATTCATCTCGGGATAGATTATGGCCTGAACTTTATTGAAGGATGGATTCCCGAAGCGGAAAAAAGTAACAGGATCAACGAAATATATCCGGAAGTAAAACGACGGGCAGAACAGGTAATCAACTGGTTAAACAGTGGTGCTATTGTATTAACAGGCAAAGATTATCAATATATTGATAACCGCTACCTGCAGGCAGGTCAATTTATTTAGCCTCAAAACGCCTACGCCTATACGATCCCTAAATGCGTCATCACATTATTAACGATCCGGTCGCACCTGATGAGATGGAATGGGAACACCAGGTCGTTTTTATAGTAGTCTGATATCTTACCACGCAGTATCAGCTTGGCCCTCAATAGGCGTACTTTCACATTGACAGTGGAAATATTCAGCACCTGGCTCGTTTCAATAGTACTCAGCTGCTCAATTTCGCGCATCACAAATACCAGCCGGTATTTTTCAGGTACCTGCAGCAATGCCTGCTCTAACGCAGTCCCCAGTTCTTTATTAATTACTTTGTCCACAGGAGATTCTTTTACTTCGGTGATGTTGACCGAATGATGATCATCTAATACGGATATATCCTCCCTCACCACTTTCTTTCTTTTCTTTAGCTGCTGACTACACTCATTAATCAATATTCTCTTTAACCAGGTGCTAAAGGCAGCGTCTTGTCTGAAACTGCTCAAATGCTGGTAGGCGGCGATATAGGTGGTTTGCATGGCATCTTCCACATCTGCGTCATTATTCAGGATAGACATTCCTAACCTGAACAGACTGGTATTATGCCGGCGCATCAGCTGCTCAAACGCTCTTTTCTCCCCTGCCAGAATTTTGTTAATAATCTCGTTGTCAATATCTGCTGCTGTTAACGAAAGTGGGCTCATGAATAGTTATTGGATGATCAATTCGCAGAAAAGTTACAAAAAAAACGCACTTTTTTGTAACCCCGGTTCATTTTTTACACTCTAATAGGCAAAGTACATAGCCGGGGAAATAAAAACCGCCCCCCATAGTACCTTTTAACCCATCATGTGTATACTATTATTAACCGTTAAAAACCGTGATTGTAGATGAACAGGAGTAGAATTATCAACCTGCAGGGGATCAAAATGCCAACATTAACGCACGAGCGTATACAGGAATTAAAGCAAACACCAAAAGGCAAACTTATTACAGGAATGGAGATCGACTCCTTTCCCGGATTACTGAAGGTAATGGAGTCCTCTCTGCTGGAGCAACTCTCCCGGTACGATCTTATGAAACAAAGCGGGCAGGATAGCACTAAACGAAAACTATTATTAATGGAAATGTTGGATGATCACCTGTATTGGGAATTTGCTTATCATGTGATGTTTCTTAAATGGCGGGAGCAGAAAGTGAATAAGGCGTCTTAAAGGGGCAGACCTGCTTAGCAGACCTGCCCTTGTATTTGTTTATTGTTTCAATTTTGAAATTTCTTCCTGCTGGGCATCCACTTTTTTATTCAGCTGAATGATATAGAGTGTCAGCTCTTCTACTTTCTTTAATAATAAACGGTTCATCTCTCCCAGGTCCTGACCATCCGCCAATACCTCTTTTTCAGCAGGTATTTCCGGGAGATGTTTATTCACACTGATAAACTGCTCCAACGATTGTAAGGAAGGCAGGGCGTAATTATCCGAGAATACATAATCCGGCCATGCACTGTATACTTTCACTTTTATCTGGGTAAATATACCGGAACCATTTACTGCGAGTTTGTAGCCTTTGGTATCGGTGGTGCCAATACCAACACTTCCATTGGCTTTTACCATTAGCAGGTTCTGACCATAGTTATTCACCGCCAATACATTGTTGTTTACCAATGGAGCTGCTACCCTATTCCGTCCGTCAAGGATCACGGCCGCCATTCCAGCATCTCCAACAGTCGGAACTACATCCTCCGCATCGCCTTCCAGATATAACCCAAATGGGCGACCCGGTGTATATGCACGACCAGTAATGACCGGGATAAAATTGTTCGCGGCACCAATCCCATTACTGATAGTCAGCCTACCATCTCCACCAGAAGTGTCTATCTGTGAAAACCTTGCCAATAAAGTACCAGAAGGAGCCGCCACGTGCAATCTTGCCCCAGGTAACGCTGTCCCAATCCCGACATTTCCCAGATTGTTAATCCTCATTCTTTCTGTAAGGTCTGACTGCAGTGAGCCCGGGGAAGTGTGAAACACCAGGTCCATTCCCTGGATCAGCGCACTATTTGCATTATACCTGTTTATCCTTTCGGCCCGGATCCTCGCGCCTATCTGATCCGGCGTCATATCCCGCCAGGTATAAAAATCAATATTATAAGCGCCTGCTACCCCACCTAATGGAATATTTGTTTTACCAGCTTCTCCGGCTCGTCCAATACTGATAGCCGATACCGTGTCTAATGACGACATTCCAATTTGTAGTTTGGCCTTGGGACTGGGGGCCTCAATACCGACATTACCGGTTCCGGGAAATACATTCGCCTGGGCAAAACAAAAATGTGTCAGCAACAAACATCCCGACAGGATAAAATATTTCAGGAGGTTAACCACCTTCAAAGGTTTGAACATAAAAATCATAGTATATAAGAGATTAAAAAATAAAATTTCAGTGTAGAAAAAAATAAAAAGTTAACAAGGCTATCTCCGTCAGCATATATGGCTGCCGCAAAAATACGTCAAACCAGGCCTTATGTGGCTACATATTAGTTGTATTTATTGTTACATGGAATGTCTGCCGTTTAAATATATTTGTAACTAAATGTAATACATGGAGAATTACAGCATCGTCATCTTTATTCTGGCTATCATGATTGTGCTGTCGGCCGTGGCAGACAAGATAAGACTACCCTACCCGGTACTCCTGATCTCTGCTGGTATTGGCATTGGCTTTATTCCGGCGCTGCCCAACATTGCGCTAAACCCGGAAGTGGTGTTCCTGTTATTCCTCCCGCCGTTGTTATACGATGCTGCATTTAATATCTCCCCGGAAGAATTCAGAACCAATTTTAACACCATCGGCACACTGGCCATTGGGCTTGTTTTTATTACCGCCGGTGCTATTGCGGTAGCTGCACACTATTTAATACCGGGCATGAGCTGGCCCCTGTCCTTTGTTTTGGGCGCTATCCTATCGGCTACAGATGCCGTAGCTGCCATGAGCATTACCAAGGGCCTTGGCTTATCACATAAAACCATTACCATCCTGGAAGGGGAAAGTCTGATCAACGACGCCTCTGCGCTGGTGACCTATCACTTTGCTATTGCCGCCGCTATGGGAACGGCGTTCGTGTTATGGAAAGCCTCTTTGGAGTTCATCGTCCTCATGGCAGGAGGTGTGCTGGTGGGGCTCGCCGTGAGCAAGGTGTTGGGGGTGATCCTGAAAATGGTTCGTAAAAACGATATGGTCACCATCAGTTTTATGCTGCTGATGCCCTTCGTTACTTATTTGCTGGCAGAAGAACTACATGTATCAGGGGTGATAGCGGTAGTAGTACTTGGTCTGATGATCGGCAGACTAAGCACTAAAGTTTTTCCGGAGAAGTTAAAGCAGCAGTCCAGATCCATCTGGGATAT
>NZ_DATCVJ010001078.1:0-2468 GCF_036566945.1 Chitinophaga sp.
TCTTAACGCGATTTTTTGTCTTATTCAGGATTATACTGATGTAGATGATTTCCCCGATTTTTACTTTTTGATTTTATAAGATTAAAAAAGATTAGCGAAGACCAATGTGGATATTCGCATTAGTCTTCGATAATCTTTTTAAAATCTTTAAAAAAAAATTCATGAAAATCATCTACATCAGTATAATCCTGAATAAGACAAAAAATCGCGTTTACTTATAACTCTCCTTAAACGCCTGCAACCCCTGCTCCATTCTGGCTTTCAGGCGCTCTCCCTGCGGGCCGTCGCCCGGTTTGGCAATGTGAAACAGCGACAATGTGTTGCTCTCTTTCAGCTCTCTGCTACCCTTATCGCTTTCTTCGATTTTCACCACGCTACCATCAAATTCCAGCCCGATGTAGTAGTCGTAGAAGACGGCCTTAATAGCGCTAACAGGCGCCGTGAGCCGGTACAGGGTATAACTGTTTTCTACCGGATAGCGAAAAGTAACGGATAAAATTCCGCTTTCGTTGATGTGAAAAGAAGATTCGATTTTGGCGCCCGATTCCGTCAGGTAAGATAACTGTGGCGGATATACGGTAGCTGCTTCGTCCAGTAATCTGGTAAACTGGATCGCGGCCTTGGCCCGGGTGCCGGGGTTGACCGCCTGTTGTGCAAACGTGCTGGTAAACGAAAAGGTAAACAGCACCCAAAGAAGTGTGTAGCGTTTTTTCATAGGTATTATTTCCAGGTAAAGGTTTTCTTACCAACAAATATAATATATTTAAATTATATATTAATATTCCCTGGCGAAGATCTCCCTGCCCGGAAACCTGACGCCGCTCACAAAAAAATAAAGAAAAAATTCAATTATCTTCCGGATATTCAGGACTCCATTCCACACCGGAATAGCCGCTCCTCCCCTAACTTTTAATATTGTTTACAATCTTTTAAAGTTCATTAACAAGTTAGATTTCTGCTGCATACTAACTTCATTGCCTTATTCGGAACCTGTGATTTATTTAAAAAATCGATTTAGCATTAGCATTAAGCGTAGTAAACCAAAATTGTAACAGCATTTATTCAAGGACAATTAGTCAACCAGATGTAGTATAACAGCATTTATTCAAATACAATTCGTCAACCAATTTTAGTATCGCAATATTTATTCAAGTAGTTCATCAACCAATTTTAGTATAACAACTGGCTATTCAGCATTCCAGTATCATTTCATAAGCTTCAAATTAAATTACATGACTGTTAATTTTACAAAATACAGCCATAGCTGCGCTGTTATGTTATTAACGTTCTGCCTTGCCGTCCTTTCCCTACCCGGCTTCGCACAGGTAAATCCTGCCACAGCGAAGATCACGGTAGCTGGATTTGTACGGGATGGTTCTGACGGAAATCCCCTACCGGGCGTATCTATCAGCATTTCAGATTCCAAATCGGGTGCTATCAGCAATCCGGATGGTAGTTACTCCGTGAAAGCGAATCCGGGCAGCATGCTCACCTTTACCATTGTTGGCTACGTGCCTTATTCTGTTACGGTGAAGGAAAACAACGCCCACCTGAATGTTACCTTACCTGTAGACAAAAAAGTACTGAAAGACGTGGTAATCATCGGTTACCAGGAAACTTCCAGAAAAACAGTAACAGCGGCCGTTACGTCCATCAATCCAAAAACATTACTGGATGTACCTACTCCTACTTTTGATGCATTGCTGCAAGGCCGTGCACCAGGACTGGATGTACAGAACTACTCCGGTGAACCGGGTGTAAGAAGTAATGTGGTAATGCGTGGAAACACTGCTGTAAGCCGCACCATCAACAGTAATCCCGCCGACCCTGTTGGCAAAACCAGTCTCGCCCGCGCGTTGAGTGGTCCCCTGTATGTGATTGACGGTGTACCCCAAACCACAGAAGATATTGCTGCCATCAACTATGGCACCGGTACCAATACAGACGTTATGGCCGGCATTGCCATCAACGATATTCAAAGTATAGATATCCTGAAAGATGCCTCCGCAGCGGCGATTTACGGATCAAGGGGCGCTGGCGGCGTTATCATCATCAAAACAAAAAGAGGACTTTCCGGCAAACCAAAAGTGGATTTCGCGACCTATCATGGGTTCACAGAAAAACCACAACTGGAAAAAGTGTTGATCGGCGCAGAAGAGCGCAGGGCCAAAATGGACCTGATCAATCACTACGGCGCCTGGGGTACCCTGAAAGATATACCGCAGATCCTGACGGATAGTCTCAATCCGGCCTTTAACAACGCCAACGACTACCAGGGTGGTATGTATCGCACAGGAAGGGTCGACAACTATGATGTATCTGTTTCCGGTGGTAACGACCTGGTGAACTACCGCTATGGGCTCAACTATTATAATGAACAGGGCATTGTACGCAAATCCGGATTAAAACGCTACAGCTTCAGCAGCAGCACGGGTTTGAACCTGTCTGAAAATCTGAAAATCTCTACG
>NZ_DATCVJ010001079.1:0-3681 GCF_036566945.1 Chitinophaga sp.
ATAACTAAAATCATTTCTATCGGTGTGAAATTTTGCAGTGGAATACTCTTAAATAATAAGAGAACTGCCTTAGAGTAAGATTTACATTCCCTGAATCAACAACTACATGGCTTCTAGAACTAACCGCCATCCAGTTTTTTCTGATAAGCGAAGCTAACGCAATTAAATCATTCAATAAAAAAAATTACAACAAGACTTGATTTTCATTTTGCAAAAAATGAGATAGCAGTAACTATCTATCTTGACTCAATAAAACTCGCTAATATTATTCACTACCAGCTCATACAACCTATCTATAATAGTAGCTCTACTCCTCTTAAATCCATTCCCATTTCTCACAAACTCCGCATCTACATTGATCACATTACCAATGTGGAATGATTTACACTTTGGCTTTTTATGCTTGTATTGCTCAATTATCTCATCACTTCTCTTCTTCGCTGTTTTAAGATAACTTGCTACTTCAGGGAATAGCAGCTGCACTTCTATTTGTGCCGTAACGATATCGAGGTAGAAATATATAGCTGTATCAAACCCTTCATAATCCTCATAATCCAACCACTCCTTTACTACTAACAAGCAATACTGTACCGCCGATAAATCCGGCAATTGATCGAGGGCTAACCAATAATCTCGCTTCAAGTTCTTAGCATCTTCCAGATTTCGCGCTAATAGGCTCAATGCCTCTTCTTTATTACCCTTCGATTTACGCAATATCCGTTCTGGCAAAGTAAAGCGTTCCTCATCAATACTGACAAGTGTTTTGGCAACATCATAATTAGCTGCTAACAAATGTTTATGAGCAACCTCTTTTGAAGCAGAAGTTTTGCTAATGATAATTTCGGTTAGTTCGTTCTCGAATAAACTACGTGCGAGATTTATGTCCCCACTAGTTTTATCAAGCAGATTAAGGCCATGACGAATACCAATGGGAATTTGTTCGCGTAAGAGATCCAATTCTTCTTTGTATTGCATCGTGGGTTAATAATTATGGGATCGCTTGCTTAATTAAACTCATGATGTATTCTAAATTTGAGTCATCCTCTGCTTGCAGTTGATAGTCTCCATTACCCCAGTGGCCAATTGCAGAAACATCAGTAGTCAAGCCTTTGGGATCATCTAACTGACCAGTACGTATATTTATAAAAATTCTGAGCATTTTCTTAAATAGCACTATATCTGCAATATTCCGTCCTTTCTTAAAAGCTATATATAATTTTTGAGGCTTTATCTCAATACCATCGGCAAGATTAAAAATAGCATTTTTGAACTTATCATATAATTCAACAATTTGATCAGGGCATTTATCTAAGTGATCCTGCTCTGTGTACACCTTTATTTCATCTGTAACTATACGAAGCGCTTGATTCTGTTCAGTAATCGGTTTAATGCTTACAGCTGAGGAAGATTTCTTAATGGGATTAATAGATATTGTGTTATTCTCATATTGCCTTACTTCCCATAACTCAATCGCAAGGTCTTTGAAATTAGTAGCTTGAATTTGATTATCGGTAAAGCTGGGGGAAACGAAAGCCACACGGGTCTGGCTCCAGTCCACTTCTTCGCGCTTCAAAGACCTATTCAAACTTTCATTGTACTCAATTATAAAATCTGCTTTATTTTCAAGCATGAGACTTAAATAAGTAAAGCCTTGATCTACTACACTAATATTCCTATCTCGTTTGTACTCAATAATAATAAAGGCATTCGACTGTACATCAAATGCTAAGGTATCAATCCGTTTGTTCTTAATAGTAAACTCACTTCGTACAAGCTCCAATCCCATTATGCAGGAAAGATTAGCTTCGAAAATTGTTTGGATTTCCTTTTCCAGTCGAAAAGGCCTTTCTTTAATCTCTTGGAGATGGTTGTTTTGAGTGGAATAGAGTATCATCTTTGACAAATTGGGTTAAAGATTATTTAAACAGACGTATAGGCGTCATACAAATTTCCCGGATAGTTACTATAAGCAGATTTTTATTTGTTCTTTCTTATCACCAGAAGCTCCCTCGCTTCCACGTCCAACGCCTCCGCAATCTTAAAAAGCGTCTCAACGGTCGGCTGCATCTGATTCGTACACCACTTGGAAACACTGTTCCTATTCATATCCAAAGTTTCCGCCAACCAATTATTGGTTTTGCCTTTTTCGGCAAGTACTGCTTTTATTCTATTGAATACTTTATCGCTCATTTTACTGCTTTATAAGCATATTTTTCATCAATTTAAGCAGATTTAAAATCATTACTAGAGCATAAAAATCATATAAATAAGCATATTATCATCATAATTTATGTGCATAATCACATTTATAGTTACATTTTTATTATCTTTAAGCATAATCAAAAAAATCTATTGTTATGCAAACCTCACAACCATTCTTCCACCATACTCACCTATCCGAGCAGGAATCCGCCGATCCGATGCTCGCCATAGCCCACTTCTGCGACTTATTCGCGCCAGCTACTGCGCGGCAAACCCTTTGGCTTTGGCTCTCGGAAACCCTTGCTGCAGAAGACACGCAATACGAAGATGTCCAACACCGGGCCGACCTGCTATTATTCTACCATGAGCTATTAAGGCTCCTTGATGCCAGTTACCTGTTGAGCCTTACAAAGCTATCCAGTCAACAATTATTGGCGAGTAACGAAGCCTCCTAATATCAATCCCACCTCAAAATAAATAGACATTGACCTCAACGCGTAATAGGGCAGGGGAGTTCCATTACAACTGTAAAGCATTTAAATCTGAAAGAATGAAGCGGATTCTATGCGAGAGGTCAATGCTTATTTATTTTACGATTCAAGCATATCGCAATTGGCGAATTTTAAAAAACATTCTATTTCTTACCTATTTTATTATCCCCGTTACCTACAAATAAAACAATGCTTAGGTATCTTTTTCAATTATTCAAAAAGCTATTTGTTAATCATCCATTTTTAACTACCGCCCTCTTATCCACTTAACCAAATATTTCTATTTTTAGAAAATAATAATTGTATGACATGCATCCTCTAACATCAAACGATATTGAAAGTGAAATCAGTTATGCCTATTTACATGCGGTAGCATCTCATGCCGGTGCTGGTTGCCATAATGCTAATAGGGCTTCTGATGGAAATGGAATTGACGCAATAATAACGGGATGGGGACCATTTCCTAATGGAGGATATATTCAAGAAGTAGATATAAAAGTTCAGTTAAAAGCAACAGTGGGTGTTCCTTCAGTAAACAATGGATTCATTTCTTATTTTTTGCAGGGAATAAACAGATATGACGATCTAAGAAGTGAAGCTTTGGTAACTCACAGAATCTTAGTAGTCATGTTCCTACCTCCGAACAGCGATCATTGGTTAAGCATCACCGAGAATGAACTACTGTTACAGAGATGTGCGTATTGGGTAAGTCTTAGAGGAGCGGATCCCTCCCAAAATGCGTCCGGCCAAACCATATATATTCCACAAAATCAGATATTGCATCCTGATAGTTTAAGAGGTATATTTGCTACGCGTAGCAGAAACGAAACACTAAATTACCAGTTACCATGATCCTGTTACTTGATTATAAAAATATACCATCTACGGATCTTAGGGATTTTGTAAAATCCAGAGGCTGGCACCAGGTTACAGAAGCCGTTTCCGACGGTTTGTTTGTGCTGACCAATCCCCTGTTCTCTAAAAGACA
>NZ_DATCVJ010001080.1:0-1629 GCF_036566945.1 Chitinophaga sp.
GGCATGGTCTTTTGACGCAGTAGTAAAAATAACGAATGGAGGATTGCTCAATGAGCGGATCATTTCTATTCCGTTAATATTAGGCATTTGTATATCGGACAACAGCAGGTCAACGGGTTGTCGCTGCAGTTCATTAATAGCATCAAAAGCATTCTCACAAAAGGCTACCGGTTGCAAATAAGGCACCCGGCCAATGTAATTCTCCATCAGGTCTCTCGCAAATGGCTCATCATCCACTACAAGGCAGGTAATTACTTGATCCATATTTTTCAGTTCAACGTTAGTGTCAAGACAACTTTGTAATATTCGGGATTATTTTCTATAATTAAAGTATGCTCGTCTGGATACAACAGAATAAGTCGTTTACGGGTATTGCTAAGACCAATCCCACCCACTACTTTTTTACCTGCCGGCATTTCTCCTTTGCTATTGGATATTTCAAATTTCAGTTGATTTGCTTCCACTTCCAGAGAAGCATGAATATAACATTTGTCGGAAGTAGTACTATGTGAATATTTAAAGGCATTTTCTACAAATGGAAACATCAGTAACGGGGCTATCAGCCTGTTCCCCATCTGATCCGGGTCGCAATCAAACCGGATGCTGGCATTTTTTCCGTACCGCACACTTTCCAGCTCTACATAATTCTTCAGGAACTCAGCTTCCATGTCCAACGGCACCTGGTCTGTATTGGAATCATACAGGGTATACCGCATCATTTCAGACAGGTGCATAATCAGATCTGAAGCCAGGGCATCATTCCTGATAGATAAAGAGTAAATATTATTCAATGTATTAAACAGAAAATGCGGATTCAACTGGGAACGAAGAAAACTCACCTCCAGGTTCAGGTTATCCCTTTCCAGCCGCAGTGTACGCGTGGAAGCCCGGATTACATCCAGGATCAGCTTCAATGATAAAGCCGGCCCCGTGGTGATCAATACCGGAAAAAAAATCTTCAGCAAATGGTCGGGCGCAAAAGTATCCGACCATCCTCCATTCACTATCCGATGCAAAAAATCCCGCAGAGAAACGTCATTCACCACCAGGAACGTAACGGCATACCATGAACACAAATAATTGATAACAGACCAAAATATAAAAGGAACGCAAAAGCATAACAGGGCCAGGAAAAAATAACCCTTCAGCAACACTTTCGGAATGATAAAGTAAAAAGTAGTATAAAAGAAAAACATCGCCCCTACCATATTCCGGAGCATAAACAGCATACTCACACTGGTGGACACCGTGAAATTCGAAATCATCATAAGACCATACAACACAGCCAAACAAGCCCACATGAGCACATGTGACCATACCCTGACCCTGGTGACGTAATACTTATCAGATAAAAAAAAGGAAAACCATTCCATTAGTTTCCTGCCAATATCAGGCGGCTTCCCGCTGGTTTTACTTCTAAAAAAAGCTAGCATTTTATCCCTTATATATAAATTTTACACTAAGCAGCAGGCAAGTAATATAAAAATACATTATCAAACTGAATTTTCTTTATCATATAAAATATTTTAATTATACAAATATCACTTTTAGTCTATAACTTACACATTATTAGCGCCTTCCAGTACCATGCCCCATTTACAATGTTGGATACAATTGCATTTTCATCGT
>NZ_DATCVJ010001081.1:0-5734 GCF_036566945.1 Chitinophaga sp.
GGATATGATCGGCTATTACGCGGAAGGCCACGTCTTTCTTTTCATCTGTGCCTGCATATTTTTTGCCGCTGAGTCCTTCCGTAGTGTGGATGGTACCCATGAACAGGTCGGTGTCGTAGTTAGAGGTTTTATTCTGCAACACCCTTACGAGGCGTTCCAGTCCCATGCCGGTATCTACATGTTGTGCTGGTAAAGGCTCCAGCGATTTATCTTTCAGGCGGTTGAACTGCATGAATACGTTGTTCCATATTTCAATCACCTGTGGATGGTCAGCGTTGACAAGGGTTTTACCGTCTACCAGCTTTTTCTCCGCCTCTGGTCTGCAATCTACGTGGATCTCGGAGCATGGACCACAAGGGCCGGTATCTCCCATTTCCCAGAAGTTATCCTTTTTGTTACCTAACAGGATACGGTCTTCTGCGATATGTTCTTTCCAGAAATTATATGCTTCTTCGTCTTTTGGTAAGTTTTCGCTGGTATCTCCCTGAAAAACAGTCACATAGAGCTTGTCTTTTGGGATTTTATATACTTCTGTCAATAATTCCCAGCTCCAGGCAATGGCTTCTTTCTTAAAGTAGTCGCCAAAGCTCCAGTTACCGAGCATTTCAAACATGGTATGGTGGTAAGTATCAATACCTACTTCTTCCAGGTCGTTGTGCTTGCCGCTTACCCGCAGGCACTTTTGCGTATCTACCACTCTTTTGTTGGGAGGAACCCGGTTGCCAAGGAAGTAGTCCTTGAACTGGTTCATCCCCGCGTTGGTGAACATCAGGGTGGGATCGTTTTTAATAACGATAGGGGCAGATGGGACGATCTGGTGCCCTTTTGACGCAAAAAAGTCCAGGAATTGCTGTCTTATTTCAGATGCTGTCATAAATATTGATACGAATTAATATGTATTTTATATCTTATAAAGGCGTTTCAACCAGCTTTGGACTTGCAACTGTGTTTCAAGCCCTTATAAAGTAGTTAGAAAATTGACATTCAAAAGGTTGATGTTTTAATCTAATTACAGTAGGTTTGTGCGCCTTATTTTCCCGCCGTGTTAAAGGGAGTGCAAAAATATCGAAACTGGTATGATTATGCAAAACAGGTTATGTAACCCGGCAAAAATAGTTCAATGGGAAAAGAAAAGCCAACGATACCATCCATAAGTTTGTACCTCGTGAAATAAATCGGCTGTCATAGCGTTCACTGCACTATGGCGCATAAAGTATACCCTGGTGCATGAAGAAGGTTAAATATTTTTATAATACCCAAACATTAAAATACGAGAAGCTCGTAGTGTCTCTGCGGGTTAAGATCCTGCGAATACTGGGGTTTGTGTCTGCGGCAATCGTTACCGGGGCTATCTTTCTGTCTGTGGCTTATCGCCTGGTCGACTCGCCGAAAGAGAAGTCGCTTCGTCGTGACCTGGAGGGAATGAAGGAAAAATATGATGCCTTGCAGGGTCGTATGAAGGAAGTGAAGGGTAAGCTGGCGGAGCTGGAAGACCGCGACAATGAAATTTATCGGGTCATCTTTGAAGCCGCCCCTATTCCCGACAGTACCCGCCTGGGTAAAGTAAAGCGGGATGAAGAAGCCGCACAACTGCAATCGTTTGCCAGCAGTGAAATCATTGCATCTACCTCCGTTTTGCTGAAAGAACTGAATAACCGGGTAAAAGCCCAGGAAACATCTTATGATGAAATTGATAAGATGGTAAAGAACAAACAGCAGATGCTGGCCTCTATTCCTGCTATACAACCGGTGTCCAATAAAGATCTTAAACATATTGCCTCTGGTTTTGGGTATCGTATAGATCCTATCTATAAAACCATGAAATACCACGCAGGACTCGATTTTGCGGCGCCAAGCGGCACGCCTATCTATTCTACTGGTGATGGTGTGGTAGAGGAAGCCAGTCTGAGCGACGTGGGCTACGGTAATCATGTGGTAATCCGACATGGATATGGTTATAAAACGTTATATGGTCACATGCTCCGCATGAAAGTGAAGGCCGGCCAAACCGTAAAACGTGGAGATGTATTGGGATGGGTAGGCAGCACTGGTAAATCTACCGGTCCCCATTGCCACTACGAAGTGATGAAAAACGGCGAAAAGGTAGATCCGGTATATTTCTTCTTTAATGACCTGACCCCTGAACAGTTTGATCGTATGCTGAAAATGGCCAGGTCCGGAAATCAGTCGTTTGATTAACCAGAACCCATTAGTCCCTAGCTTTTAGTAAGTTATATGTCCTTACCAAACGCGCCGGACTAAAAATTCTAAGATCTAAAAAAGGAAAGCTACAAGCTAAAAGCTTAACTTCATCTTCGTAAAAGATATTTGTCACCTCGTTTTTTACTACGATGCACCAGCTAGACCTTTTTTCGACACCTGGAATACCGCATCCTGAAGCTGCGGTATCAGTGCCAGCTAAAGTAAAAGTAAAGGCAAGCAGCAAAAAAGCTGCCGTAGCACCCACCATACCTGGGAAAAAAAGGGGACGTAAATCACTGAAAGAATTGTCGGAGGACCCGGATCTGATTATGGAATTGGATAAATTGGTACTAGATAAGCAGTATTATTCGATCAGCGAGGTTGCAGCCATGTTTAAGGTGAATACTTCGCTCATCCGCTATTGGGAAAATGAGTTCGATATATTGCAGCCCAAAAAGAACCGAAAAGGCGATCGGCTTTTCCGGCAGGAGGACATTCAGCACCTCAAATTAATTTATCATTTACTGCGCGAAAGAAAATATACCATAGAAGGTGCCAAGCAAAAGCTGAAAGAAGATCATAAGCTGGCTGCCCGGAATTTTGAAATGGTACAGGCTTTGCTAAAGGTACGGGGTTTCTTAACGGAACTGAAAGATCAATTATAAAAACATCATTATGCGATTGAAAACATTACTATTGGGTGGCGGCCTGTTATTCTCTTCCCTGGCCTGGGCACAGAATGGAAAGGTATTGAAGGGCAAGATAGATATGAAAACACTGATGAACGATACCTCCACAACGTGGTTCTACAAGGGTGTAAACAACTATCAGCCTAATGACAATATGCTCAATTATATTAAGTCAAACCGCTCGAATTTTAATTTGGTAGTGGTAATGGGTACCTGGGACGAAACAAGCCGGGAAGTAGTGCCTGCTCTCTATAAAATAATGATCACCGGTGGTAGCCCGGAAGATCAGATCCTGATGTTTGCTGCCGATCAGAAATTACAAACAGATTCACCAGTTGACTATAAAGTGAAGAAAGTACCTACTATTATCGTACTGAAAGACGGTAAAGAAGAAGGACGTATCACCGGTTCTCCTAAAGAGTCTGTAGAAGCTGATCTGTCCCGCATTTTGCTGAGCAGCAGCCAGAAAAACAAGGAAAAAGATAAAGAGTAAAAGCGAATGTTGTCTTGCTCAGGATTATACTGATTTAGATGATTTTCCCGATTTTACTTTTTGGAATTATATAATTAAAAAAGATTAGTGAAGACAGATGTGAATTTCCGCATCCATCTTCGCTAATCTTTTTTAATCCTGATAAACAAAATCGGGAAAATCATCTAAATCAGTATAATCCTGAGCAAAGACAAAAACTTACGGCCGTTGGTCCGTTACCGTTACATTCGTGGATGTAGTTGGCAATTTAATTCCCCTGGCTTCCAGCAGCTTAATCACCGTCAGATTCACTGATTCTCTTAACACGGCATACTGTGCACCATCAATGATGTAAGTGTTAAAAACAATCTGGATAACGTAAGTATCTTTCGTAAAATCATTCAGGTTCACGGTGAAGTTCTCCAGTACATTATTGTTACTTTTCAAAGATTGTCTTACATCCTGTAAAAAGCCCAATAACGCATCTGCGGGCGTATCTGTGCCCAGTTCCAGCTTTAAAGCCACCCGTTGTTGTGTACGAAGTGAAAGGTTATCGAGGATACTGTCTACCATTTTCTTGTTCGGAACGGTGACAAATGTTTTTTCCAGTGTGCGGATACGCGTGCTGCGCAAGCCTATTTTTTCTACCGCTCCCTGGTAGGAGTCTACTTTAACGCTATCGCCTACACGGAAGGGTTTATCGAAAAAGATAATGAAGGAACCTATCAGGTTCTCAATGCTTTCTTTGGCGGCGAGTGCAAGGGCTGCCGCACCTATTCCCAAACCGGCAATAATCTTTTCCACCAGGCCAGACCCAAAGAGGATGCGGATAAACGCAATAGCCCCCATGATAAACACAATCGCCTTGAAAAAATCCCGGAAGAAAATAATAAACTGGTTATCGGTCTTATCTTCTGTCAGATCCGCTTTCTTTTCCAGTACCAGCGCAATGAAGTCGATCAGCCGTAATACAATCCAGATGATACTCATGCTCAGCGCCAGTTCCAGTAAGGTGTCGGTTACATTTTGCAGCGTGATTTTACCATATACATGCACATTCAGAAGACGCGGAAACGTAAACCGGTCAATGGTTAGCATGAAGGTAGTCAGTAACAGAAAGTATTCCAGTGGTCGCAACAACAGGCTCACAAAATCCCTCTCTTCAATCTGGGGAGACCAGTGCCTCACCAGCCGGAACAGGATGGCCGCCAGTCCTTTGGACACGTAGCGCTTAACGACGGCTACAAATAATAATACACCGATCAATATCAGGTAATCCTGTATCGGGTTGTCTAAAAAGACTTTGTTCAAAAACTCATTCATAAATTACCGCTAAATTATTCTTTTGCTTTCCTGGTTAATCAATATCACACCTGGTTGGGTCCCGGTGTTAAAACTGCCATAGGTATCCTGTATACCGAGGGCCTTTGCGCCATTAAAAGTAGCCCATTGCAGCATTTCCGCCAACGGAATTTCAGGAAAATGCCGGCGAATGGTTTTTATTTCTTCCCAAACAGATAAGGAATGGTTAGACGCCAGACTGTCGGTGCCCAGGGTAATATTACATTGCAGCTCCCGGAACAACGGAATATCCGGCAGGCGGTTTTCTATATACAGGTTGGCTTGCGGACATAAACACCACCATGTTTCCAGGGGTTGTTGTTGTGCAAATCGTATATCCTGTTCCGTAGTAAAAGTATTGTGTACCAGTAATATTTTATTTTGGGAGAAGTAAGGCAGATAAGCTTCCAGGCTGTTGGTACCAGTAGGTTGGAAGCCGCTGATATCCATGCCAAACTGGCTGTAAAAGGACAGGAAGTCGCCTGTTTTATGCTGGAACAGTTCATTTTCTGCGGATGTTTCCTGGTTATGGATACATACCGGGGTATTAGCCGGGGTGCCGGCCAATAGACCAAACAGGGTTTGACTAACGGAATAAGGTGCATGTGGTACAATGGAGCATTGATGCCGGGAACTATTGATTTCCCGGAAAGACGCCAGTACATCCATGCTATAATTATAGCGGGGCCTGGCCCCTGCCTCGGCTACGCCCATACATTCCACAAAAGAGTGGTAATACATTCTGCCCTGTTGTTTCTTCACCAGGGTAGCAGTGCTGTTGCAGATATCGCCTACGGCAGATATGCCGGCTCCCCACATGGCTTGTTCCGCCTGATCAATGATGGCGTTGTAGTCGCCGGTATGATTATTCCTGGACTGCATGACCTGGGTAAGGAAGGCCGGCAGCCCGGTTTTTTCCGGAATAACCCCTTTCATATGCGATAATTCCAGGTGACAATGTGTATTTACAAATCCCGGGCACAAAATTCCATCCAGTTCCTGCACACCGTCTCCTGCTTGGGATTCGGCT
>NZ_DATCVJ010001082.1:0-2938 GCF_036566945.1 Chitinophaga sp.
CCTTAAATATAATCCAATGAAAATAGTAGTTATAGGAAACGGCATGGTAGGTTATAAATTTTGTGAGAAGATGATCGCCAAATCTGCCCACCTCCCCATTGAACTGGTTGTATTCGGAGAAGAACCCCGTCCCGCCTATGATCGTGTACATCTTACTTCCTGGTTTGACGGCAAAACCGCCGACGACCTCCTGCTCGCCACCGCCGACTGGTACACCCGGCAAGGTATCCGCCTCCATCTGGGCGACCCGGTGTTGCAAATTGACCGCGACAACAAAACAGTATATTCCCACAAAGGCATCGTAGAATCATATGACTACCTGGTGATCGCCACCGGCTCGGCCGCCTTTGTGCCACCAGTACCGGGCATGGATAAAAAGGGCGTATTTATATATCGTACTATAGAAGACCTGGAAATGATGAAAGCATATGCCCCTAAAGCCAGCCGTGGCGCGGTAATAGGTGGCGGACTGCTGGGACTCGAAGCCGCCAAAGCCCTGCTGGACCTGGGTATCTCCAATACACATGTCATCGAGTTTTCTTCCCGCCTCATGCCCCGGCAAATAGATGAACAGGGATCTGCCATCCTGCAAACAAAGCTGGGAAGCCTGGGACTGAAAGTCCTTACCGGCAAAAATACCCGCGAAATACTCGGCAAGGACGCCATCACCGGTTTACAGTTTGCAGATGACACCATCCTCGAAGCAGATATCCTGGTGGTATCTGCCGGCATCAAGCCCCGCGATGAACTCGCGAAAGCTGCCGGCATCAGTACCGGACCACGCGGTGGCATCGTCGTGAATGAACAAATGCAAACCAACGACCCCTTTATATATTCCATCGGCGAATGCGCTCTCTACAACAACATGATCTATGGCCTGGTAGCTCCCGGCTATGAAATGGCGGAAGTAGCGGCGTCACATATTACCGGTGAAGCTAAAGCCTTCACCGGTTTTGATATGAGCACCAAATTAAAACTCATTGGAGTAGATGTGGCCAGCTTCGGTGATCCTTTTTCTGATCCGGAAAGCTGCCATAGTATTGTTTTTGAAGACAAATACAAAGGCACCTATAAACGCATCAATATTACTACAGATGGTCAGTTCCTGCTGGGAGGTATCTTAATAGGTGATGCGGCAGCTTATAATATGTTGCTGCAAACGACTAAAAATAAACTGGCTTTGCCTGCCAATCCGGAAGACTTACTCCTCGGCGGCAGCCGTAGCAGCGCCGATACGGGCGCCGGTGTAACCGCCCTCCCCGACGAAGCCATCATCTGCAGCTGCGAAAGCGTGAGCAAAGGCGCCATCTGCCAGGCAGTAACAGACGGATATGAAACCCTCGACGAAGTAAAGAAATGCACCAAAGCCGGCACCTGCTGCGGTGGCTGCGCCCCGATGGTGAAAGACCTCATCACCGCCACCATGAAGGCGCAAGGCAAATACATCCGCAACGTGGTATGCGAACACTTCGCCTACTCCCGCCAGGAAATGCTGGACCTCATCCGTGTAAAATCACTCCGCTCCTTTGATGAAGTACTGGACTATTACGGCGAAGGGGAAGGCTGCGAAGTATGTAAACCGGTTATCGCCTCTATACTGGCCAGTCTGTGGAACGATATGATCCTCGACAAAGGCAATGATACCGCACAGGATTCCAATGACCGCTACCTCGCCAACATACAAAAAGGCGGTACCTATTCTGTGGTACCCCGTATTCCGGGTGGAGAAATTACACCAGAGAAACTGGTAGTGATCGGGGAGATAGGTACTAAATATAACCTCTATACGAAAATCACCGGCGGACAGCGGATCGACTTATTTGGCGCACATCTGAGCGACCTGCCTAATATCTGGGAAGAACTGATTGCCGCCGGATTTGAAAGCGGACATGCCTATGGCAAAGCGCTGCGCACCGTAAAAAGCTGCGTAGGTTCCACCTGGTGCCGGTTTGGACTGCACGACAGCGTAAGCTTTGCCATCCGCATAGAAGAACGTTACCGCGGACTGCGCGCCCCACATAAAATCAAATCCGCCGTATCCGGCTGCATCCGCGAATGCGCGGAGGCACAGTCGAAAGACTTTGGCATCATTGCCACCGAGAAAGGATGGAACCTGTATGTATGCGGCAATGGCGGCTCCAAACCACAGCATGCACAACTGCTTGTTGCGGATGTAGACAGCGACACCTGCATCAAATATATTGACCGCTTCCTGATGTTTTATATTAAAACAGCCGATCCGCTTACCCGCACCGCCACCTGGCTGAACAAACTTGATGGCGGCATGGATTACCTCCGCAATGTAGTACTGAATGATAGTCTGGGTATAGCCGCCCAACTGGAAACAGAAATGCAGCTGCTGGTAGACAACTACAAATGCGAGTGGAGAGAAGTAGTGGAAAATCCGGAACTGCGCAAGCGTTTCTCTCACTTCATCAATGCACCAGCCGACAAAGATCCAACGGTAAAATTCGAAACCATGCGGGCCCAGAAGAAAGCCGCAGAATGGAAATAATCTCTTTACACAAAAATATACTGCTATGTCTACGATTCACACGACTACCACCACCTGGTTTTTTGCCTGTAAAACATCGGATGTACCCACCAATGGCGGCGTATGCGTAAAGTATAAAGAAGAACAGATTGCCCTGTTTTATTTTGCCCGCAGAAATGAATGGTATGCCACACAGAACCTTTGCCCGCACCGTCAACAGATGGCGCTGAGCCGCGGCATGACCGGCACTGTAAAAGATGAGCCTAAAGTAGCATGCCCTTTCCACAAAAAAACATTCTCCCTGAAAGATGGCCGTTGCCTGTCTGACGAAACAGAATGTTCACTCACCACCTACCCCGTAAAAATCATCGATGACATGGTTTATATCGGTGTAATGGCAAATGTGGAAATGGTGAATGCTTCGATATAAAAAACGAAACCCGG
>NZ_DATCVJ010001083.1:0-12069 GCF_036566945.1 Chitinophaga sp.
TTTTCTCCGCTGCGCCGTACCATGAAAGCCATTTACCGCTTCGATCTGAAGCAGAAGAATAAAATACAGCTGCCGGAAACCAGTACCACCGAATTCAAGGAACTCAATGTTTTCCTCCGTAAAATGACTGACAAAGCCATGGAAGATTATGCCGCGGTGAAAGAGTTCAGCGAAAATGCATCGCATGAACTGCAAACACCATTGGCCGTGATCCGCAGTAAGATAGAACTCCTGTCAGAAACAAATATCGATGGCGTACAAGCCGCCCTGATAGGGGATATGCAGAACGCTATTGAAAAATTGTCGCATATTAACCGCTCCCTGATCCTGCTCACGAAACTGGAGAACCAGGAATTTAAAGCCACGGAAAGTCTGAAGTTTTGCCGTGTAACCAAAGATGTGATTGCCACTTATGAAGATTGGATCATCATGCGGGAAATCAGACTCACCACCAACCTCGATAAGAATGTTCCGCTGAATATCCACCCGGCACTGGCAGAAATGCTGATCAATAACCTGTTGAGCAATGCCATCCGGCATAACCGCGATGGTGGCCAGATTGATGTGGTGCTCACCCACCGCGAATTTTGTATCAGCAACACCGGCCTGCCCCCACAAAGCCCTACTTGTGAGCTATTTCAGCGGTTTAAGAAAAGCAATCAGAGCAATGATAGCATAGGACTGGGTTTGGCCATCGTAAAACAGATCTGTGAAGTGAATAATTATGCCATTGATTATACCTATAAAGAGGGTTGGCATCACCTGCACGTATACTTTTTTAAAGAAGATATGCCAATTGTGATGAACGGCGAATCCTTGACCACAGCGGATATGCTGTCGGTGTAAGCACATCTCTCCCAAAAAAAATCAGAATTTTGAATTTCCTTCAAAGTTACTTCAAAATGCTACTGTCATTTTGCAGTTGAATATCCCTGAGGATGTTTCAACCGTAAAATCGATTTATTCATGTGGAATAAGAAAAATTTACTGTTGGCGCTTGTAGTGATGCTTTCCGGCTATCATGTAAAAGCCCAGCAGGTCTTTACCCTTAAACAGGCCATTGATACCGCCATAGCCAACTATGGAACTATCAAAGCCAAAGCCAGCTATACAGCTGCCTCCCGGGAACAGGTATCCCAGGCACGCCGCGATTACCTGCCTAATTTCAACGTGGCAGTGCAACAGGACTATGGGACCGTCAACGGTCAAAATGGGCCCTTATACGGCTTCGGAGGCTTAAGCGTGGCATCCTCCGGATTACCACTCGACCATCAGAACTGGAATGCCTCCTTCGGCGCATTATACCTTACTAATATTAACTGGGATTTCTTTGCTTTCGGCAGAGCAAAAGAAAAAGTGAAAACAGCATTAGCAGCCGCCACACAGAACGATAAAGATTGGCAACAAGAGATTTTTAAGCACAAAATTAAAGTGGCGGCTACTTATTTAAACCTTGTGGCAGCACAACAGCTCACCCGTTCTTATCGCGAAAACCTGGAACGTGCAGACACCATCCGTAAGGTGGTGGTCACCCGCGTGATGAACGGACTGATTGCCGGTGTGGACTCCTCACAGGCCAACGCAGAATACTCCAGCGCCAGAATTGCACTGACCAAAGCCATCGACTTTGAGCAAGAGCAAAGCAATCAGCTGGCACAACTTATGGGTGTAACACCCCAGTCCTTTGTCGTGGATACTTCTTATACCACCCGTATCCCCACATTACCGGAACAAACCTTTAATCCGGAAAATCATCCGCTGTTGCAATGGTACAAAAGCCGTATTGCTTTAAGCGATGAACAAACAAAATACGCTAAAACGCTTTACTATCCGGCATTTACACTGGTAGGCGTATTGCAGACCAGGGGTTCCGGTTTTGGCTACGGCTATTCAGCAGATCAAAGTGATTTCACCCATAACTATTGGGATGGCGTCAAACCCACCCGCACCAACTACCTCCTCGGAGTAGGCGTTACCTGGAATATTACGCAACCCTTCCGTATCTCGCGGCAGGTAAGGTCGCAAAAGCTGGTTAGCCAGGGATTACAATATGAATACGACCTCGCCGATCAACAGATCCGGGCGCAACTGAGTCTTTCCGATACCAAAATAAAGAATGCACTGGATAATTACCTGGAAGTACCGGTACAAGTGAAAGCCGCTTCAGACGCGTATGTACAGAAGTCGGTGCTTTATAAAAACGGATTGACCAACCTGGTAGATGTAACACAGGCACTGTACGCATTGATCAGGGCAGAAACAGACAAAGACATCGCCTATAGCAATGTATGGCAGGCTTTATTGTTGAAAGCCGCCGCAGTAGGAGATTTTGGCATATTTGAAAATTAGCTTTTCGTTAAACGGACGCCATTGATGGCTTTATTTATCAACACTTCATTACCATGAACTTAATCAGTTTCGCATTAAAAAAACCTATTACCATACTGGTGCTCGTGGCCGGGCTGTTCTTCTTCGGGATAAAAGCGGTAAGTACGATTAAGATAGACATCTTCCCGAAGCTGGACATGCCCGTTATATACGTATCACATCCGTTTGGAGGATATACCCCCAAGCAGATGGAGTCTTTTTTCGCTAAACAATACATCAATATATTCCTGTTCGTCAACGGGGTTAAAAGTATAGAAACAAAGAATATCCAGGGGCTTACGCTGATGAAGATCAACTTTTACCCGGGCACGAATATGGCCCAGGCAGCGGCGGAAGTGAGTGCCTTTTCCAACAGGATCCAGGCCATCTTTCCACCTGGCTCCAATCCACCTTTTATTATCCGTTTCGATGCCTCTACCTTGCCGGTAGGACAATTGGTACTCAGCAGTACCAAACGAAGCAATAACGAATTGCTGGATATGGCCAACGTGTATGTGCGTTCTTCCTTTACCTCTATTCCGGGCCTGATAGGCTCTACACCGTTTGGTGGTAACATGCGCACCGTGGTGATCAAAGCTGATCCTGAACTGCTCCGTCAGCATAATATGACGGCTGATCAGCTGGTGGAAGCCATGCGGCTCAATAACCAGACGGCTCCTTCGGGTAACGTGCGTATTGGTAACAACAACTATATCACGCCCGCTAACACCACTATCAAAACAGTAAAGGATTTTGAAAATATTCCGTTATTTAAGGGAGATGTACAAAATCTCTATCTGCGCGACGTAGCCACCGTAGAAGATGGCGCCGACGTAACTGCGGGCTACGCCCTGGTTAATGGCCGTCGCTCTGTATACCTGAGTATCGCCAAGAGTGCCGATGCCTCTACCTGGGAAGTGGTGCAGAACCTGAAGAAATCATTGCCGAAAATTAAGGCGCAGTTACCGGATGATGTAAGCCTGAGTTATGAGTTCGATCAATCTACCTACGTGATCAACTCCGTAAAAAGTTTATTGACCGAAGGTACTATTGGCGCCATCCTCACGGGCTTAATGGTATTGCTTTTCCTCGGTGATCCGAGAGGGGCCATGATTGTGATTCTCACTATCCCTACCTCTATTATTTCAGCTGTACTTTTCCTCAGCCTGTTCGGGCAAACCATTAATATCATGACCCTGAGCGGACTCGCACTGGCCATCGGTATCCTGGTAGATGAAAGTACGGTAACGATAGAAAATATTCACCAGCACCTCGATATGGGCAAACCCAAGGCCCTGGCCATCTGGGACGCCTGTCAGGAAATAGCTTTCCCGAAATTGCTGATCCTCTTCTGTATCCTGGCGGTGTTTGCACCCGCCTTTACGATGGGTGGTATTCCGGGTTCCCTGTTCCTGCCGCTGGCGCTGGCCATTGGTTTCAGCATGATCATTTCCTACTTCCTGGCCCAAACATTTGTGCCTATCATGGCTAACTGGCTGATGAAAGGGAAGCATCATAAAAAAGCAGATGGCAGCAATATGTCTGATGCAGAAGAATTTGCCGCTTCCGGTTTGGCCGGTGAAAAGGATACCTGGGAACAGAAAAAAATACTGGTAGAGCGGGCAGATAGTAACGTCGATGGAAAGATCAGCCGCTTTGAACGCCTGAGAAACCGCTACCTGCGATTCATCAACAGAATGATGCCTTACCGTAAACCAATTGTGGTGGCCTATCTGGTGATTGTTTGTGGTATCGTGGTATTACTGCTGACCAACATCGGCCGCGATGTACTGCCAAAAGTAAACGGCAGCCAGTTCCAGGTAAGAATGAGAATACCCGATGGTACCCGTATTGAACGTACGGAAGAACAAACTATCAAACTGCTGGATGGTATTAACCAGATTGTAGGAAAAGAAAATGTATCTATTACGTCCGCTTACATCGGTATGCACCCGCAACTGTTTTCTACGGCGCCCATCTTCCTGTGGATGGCGGGGCCGCACGAATCGGTATTGCAGGTGGCCCTCAGCGAACATTATAAAACCAACCTCGAAGAACTAAAAGATAAGATCAGAGAAAAAGCGAAAACGATTGATCCGGAAATGAAGTTGTCGTTTGAACCCATAGAACTGACCGATAAAATCCTCAGTCAGGGTTCTCCTACCCCAATAGAGGTAAGGTTTGCGGGCCGCGACAGAAAACTGAGCGAAAAATATGCGCAGCAACTGGTAGATCAGTTGAAGAAAGTACCTTACCTGCGCGATGTACAACTGGGACAATCTATCAAATATCCGGCGATCAATGTAAATATAGATCGTATCCGGGCAGCACAGCTGGGCGTTGATGTGAATGATATCTCTCGTTCACTGACAGCTTCCACCTCGTCTTCGCGGTTAACGGAAAAAAATATCTGGGTAGATGAAAAAGCGGGTCTGAGTTATAACGTACAGGTACAGATCCCCGAAAGTAAGATGAACAGCAAAGATCAGATGGGCGAAATTCCCCTGCTGAAAAATGCTTCCCGTCCCTTACTCGGTGATGTTGCTACTTTATCGGTAGACACTACCTATGGGGAAGTAGATAACCTTGGCGCCATGCCTACCATGACGGTGACTGCCAATCTGAATAATAAGGATCTGGGTAGTGCTGCTGATGGTGTGAAGAAGGCGATTGCCGCACTGGGACCCTTACCCCGTGGTTTGAATGTAGAGATGATTGGTTTGAGCAGCACGCTGACAGATACACTCGACAGTTTACAAAATGGATTGATCGTAGCGATTGTGGTGATCTTCCTGATGCTGGCGGCCAACTTCCAGTCGTTCAAAGTATCGGCGGTAGTACTGGCTACGGTACCTGCTGTATTACTGGGTTCCCTGTCATTGCTGATGTTTTGCCGGTCTACATTGAACCTGCAATCTTACATGGGTATGATCATGTCGGTAGGGGTATCGATTTCGAATGCGGTGTTACTGATTACAAATGCAGAACAGCTGCGTAAGCATAACGGCAATTCATTGGTGTCTGCTACAGAGGCGGCAGCGCTGCGTTTGCGACCTATTGTAATGACAGCCCTGGCGATGGTGGTAGGTATGATTCCGATGGCCAGCGGTCTGGGTGAAGCCGGTGATCAGTCTTCTCCTTTGGGAAGAGCGGTGATAGGAGGTCTGGTGGCATCTACCTTTGCAGCCCTGTTTATACTCCCGCTGGCATTCGCCTGGGGACAAGGTAAAGCAGGCACACAGAGCGTATCTCTGCATCCGAGAGATGAAGAAAGTGTTCACTATATTCCGTCAGACGAAAAAGCATAACCATCATTTTAATCATCTAATTTCTATTAAAATATATTTTATGAACAGCGGTTTCCGTATAACATTTCCTTTATTATCAGCAATGATCCTCTCCGTTGGACTGCACAGCTGCAGCACTTCCGGCGCGAAAGAAGGAAAAGAAACATCCGCAACTGAAGCACCGGTGCCCCCAATAGACGCCTTCTCCCTGGAAAAAGGCGATATTTCTTCTTCCGTACAGATCCCCGGAGAGCTGATCGCTTTTCAGCAGGTAGACTTATACGCTAAAGTGAGCAGCTTTATCAAAAAGATGAATGTAGATGTGGGCAGCGAAGTAGCAGCAGGACAATTACTCTGCACCATGGAAGCGCCCGAAATCAATTCACAGCTATCTGGTGCCGAATCCAGGCTCAAGTCACAGGAGGCTATTTATTTGTCCAGCAAAGCCACTTACGACCGCCTGCTGGAAACAAGTAAAACACCGGGTACCGTTTCCCAGAATGACCTCGACGTGGCCTTTGCCCGTCAGAAGTCAGACCTGGCACAGCTCGACGCCGCCAAGGCAGCGCATCGTGAAGTAGGAGATAACCGCAACTACCTGGAGATCCGCGCGCCCTTCAATGGTGTGATCACTGCACGTAATGTGAGCGCCGGCGCCTATGTTGGTCCTTCCGGTAAAGGCTCCGAAATGCCCATCTTCACTTTACAGGAACAAAAGAAACTGAGACTGGTAGTGAGTGTACCGGAAGCGTATACCAGCTATCTGAGCAACGAGAGTGAAGTAAATTTCACCGTAAGGTCACTCGGCAAAACGCCGTTTAAAGGCAGGGTAGTTCGTCTGGCCGGTGCGCTGGATCGCAAACTCCGTGCACAGCATATCGAAATAGATGTGCCCAACAATGATAAAACATTATTACCCGGCATGGTGGCAGAAGTAGCGATTCCGTTAAATGGCAACGGCAAAAATTTTGTGGTGCCTGCAACAGCCATCCTCAATTCTACCAAAGGGGTATTTGTGATAAAAATAGCAGACAAAAAAACAAAGTGGGTACCAGTTACCACCGGGCAGAGTGAAAACGGAAAGACCGAAGTCTTCGGCGAACTCAATGCCGGCGATACTTTAGTGACCACCGCCAGCGAAGAAGTGAGAGATGATGCGCCCGCCGCAAATGTAAAAGTTAAGTAGGTAGATAGATGATGAATCAAAGGGGCTGTCTCTCACTGGAGGCAGTCCCTTTTTATTTTGCTTAAGCAGATACGTTTAAAGAGCCATAGTTGCCGGTACTGCGCTGCTGCGCCGTGTAATAAATTTGCGTGTAGGACAGATCATCTATGGTAGCAATAAAAGAAGAATCATTACTACTGGTGTCAATGGTCATGGCATAAGTAACGATACTGCCATCACTATAAGCAATATAAGCGGTAACATCGAAGTCCTCCGGCGACCAGTAACTCTTGTAAGTATTGACGGAGACCTGGCACCCACACATCATTTTTACAAGGACCGAAATGCCGTTAGGTGGCGGCGTAGCGGTATTCTGCTCCAGCAATAAGCCGGGAACAATTAAGGTAAAAGTATAAGATGACTGTGTGGGAATAAGCAATATGTTTTGTGTAATTGTCAATGGTTTGCTATCAGGGTAGGGTATAGTGGCAATAATAGTGGCTGGCGTAATGCTTTCAATTACTATCGGCGCGGTGGTATAAGGTGTAGCACTGACTGTATTGCTGTCTGCCGCCAGATAATCTACCTGCCCTCCGTTGGAGCCATTGGGCGTAAGAATAGGAAGCAGATAAGGAGTGCTGCCACTCACCAACGGTGTGAAGTTCCCATCATCAGTACTACTACCGGCATCATAATTTAAATCGATCAGCGTTCCATCTAAGTTAATCAGCACGGTAATGGAATTATAGTTGGGATTATAAGCATTAGGTCCAAGCAATTTCCCTCCCAATGCCTGGAGGTACACGGTAATGTTTAATGGATTCATATAATTATTTTGAGCCTGAAAAAATAGGGTTTGAATAGCTAATATTAATCATATTTCCGATACCCGCCAACCGGGAAATTTCCCTTGAGAACTTCCATAAACGGTTTAGATTGAAAATATAAAAATTTGAATATTAATTAGTTGTGTATTTTGTTGGCTATTTTACTAAAATGCGCAATCCGGAAAATACTACCCTTTAACTCAATAACTTTTTCCGTATTGCGTAAATCGAATTCCGTATCCGATCACGGGCTAAACGGGTCTTACCCGACCTTTGCGCTGCAAATTTTAAGGAATCAGCTCATGGAAAAGACATTGATAGGATCATTTTTAAAGAAGACAGCAGCAGGGATATTGTTACTCACCCTGGCCATTTTTAACGGCGCATTTGCCATCGATATTGATAACGGCGGCAGTATTAAAGGAACGATTATCACCTCAGATCATAAGCCGGCACCCGGAGTAGTAGTCGTATTAAAAGGGTCTAAAAAAACAACCCTCACAGATGATAACGGCACCTACTTATTACGCAACATCACTCCCGGAAATTATACCATACAGGTATCGCTGATTGGCTACGAAACCACCAGCCAGCAGGTAGCTGTAGAAAAAGATAAAACCATTACTGTAAACCTGCAACTGAATATTTCAGAGAAGAATTTAAGTGAAGTGGAAATCACGGCTGCCCGTAATAAATATACCAAAAGCGGTAGCGATTTCGTGGCCAAACTGCCATTAAAGAATATGGAGAATCCACAGGTATACAGCGTTATATCATCAGAGCTGATGAAAGACCAGGTAGTAAGCAACTATCAGGATGCGCTTAACAACGCCCCCGGTATCAGTAAATTATGGACCTCTACTGGTCGTGAAGGCGACGGCGCCGGCTATTACTCCCTCAGAGGATTTGCCGTACAACCTACGCTGGTAAACGGATTACCAGGTTTGACCAATGGCGGACTAGACATCGCCAACATCGATCGCATCGAAGTAGTAAAAGGCCCTTCCGGTACTTTATTTGGTAGCTCCGTTATTTCGTACGGAGGTTTGATTAATACCGTTACCAAAAAACCTTACGACAGCTTCGGCGGGGAAATCAGTTACACCGGTGGCAGCTATGGTCTCAATCGCCTTAGTATGGATATAAACACCCCGCTCGATAAAGATAAAAAGGTGCTCCTGCGCGTAACAGGCGCCTATCACGATGAAAACAGTTTCCAGGATGCAGGCTTCACCAAAAGACGTTTCATCGCGCCTTCCCTGACCTATAAAGTGAGTGACCGCCTTACCCTGATGCTGAACACAGAATTCCTCTCTGCAGAAAGCACCAACCCGATGATGCTCTTCTTTGACCGCAACGCACCGCTGTTTAAAAAGAACCTTGCTGAACTGGGATACGACAACAAACGTTCTTATACCAGCAATAACCTGAGTATTAAAACGCCTACCTCCAGCGTGCAGGCACAGGCCATCTATAAATTATCAGATACCTGGACTTCTCAAACAGTGGTATCCAGAGGTACCGCCAAATCAGACGGATACTATTCTTACCTCGGTGAATCATCAAATGCAAAGCCTGGAACCAATAACTCCGCTGCTTTTGACAGGTGGTTCAGTTATCAGAACGGTAGCACCAATACAACCGATATTCAACAAAACTTTATCGGCGATTTTAAGATCGGAAAATTCCGTAACAGGGTGGTAGCAGGACTCGATTATTTCAGCCGTAATACTATTAGCAACGCATCAGGATATGTGCAGAATGGAACAATAGATATGACAGGTTTCGATAGTGGTATTTTGTCTAAATCGCATGTCGATTCATTACTCAGTCCGCAGGACATCTCTACATCTAATTTGAAGGAAGACGTATACAGCGCCTATGTGTCTGATGTATTCAACTTCCTGCCGAATTTATCTGCGATGGTAAGTCTGCGTGTGGACCATTTCAAAACCGGCGGTCTTACTGCCGATGCCAACAGCAAATACGAACAAACAACGGTATCTCCTAAATTTGGATTGGTATACCAGCCCATTCCAAACATCTTGTCGGTTTTCGCCAACTACATGAACGGGTTTTCCAATGCCAATGCAGCCCCACGTCCACAGGGGGCAGATAATGTGTACAGAACTTTTAAACCAGAACAGGCCAATCAGCTGGAAGCTGGTATGAAAGTAAACCTGCTGGGTGGTATGATCACCGGTTCCCTCAGCTACTACGATATCAAGGTAAAAGATATTGTGATGCAGATTGCTGATCCCGCCGGTACCAATTTTAATTACTATGATCAGGGTGGTAAAAAATACAGCCGTGGGGTAGAAGCAGAAGTAATCGCTAATCCGGTAGCAGGTTTAAACATCATTGCCGGTTATAGCTACAATGAAAGCAAAGTAACAGAAACGGATAATACCGATTATCTGAACAGACGTCCCGAAGAAGCTGGTCCGCAAACCCTCGCTAATCTCTGGGCTACCTACAAATTCCAGCAAGGCGCCGTTAAAGGCTTTGGATTGGGCTTTGGCGGCAACTATGCCAGCGAAAACATGATCCTGAACAGGGTAACTACCGGCATCTTTACCTTGCCTGCATATACCGTGTTGAATGCTTCCCTGTTCTACAGCACCAGCAAATTCAATGTTGCTTTCAAACTGGATAACCTGACTAATAAAGAATACTATAAAGGTTGGAGCACACTGGAACCACAAATGCCAAGACGTTTTTCCGGTAATGTGACGTTTAAATTTTAGCTTTTAGCTTTTAGCTTTTAGCAAAATGCAGCGAAGAACATGATATATGTTAATCTTCGCTGCATTTTGCTAAAAGCTAAAAGCTAAAAGCTAACTGCTAACTGCTCTCTCCACCAATATCTCTTAACTATTTACAGTATTGATCACGCCCCTGAAATAGCCCGCTGATTCAGCAATGCCCGGCAACGGATCACTCATGTCTTTTTCAAATTCTATGCTGCATACGCCCTGGTAATTAATTTTATCCAACGCCGCTATCAGCTTTTTAAAGTCGATCACGCCTCTGCCAATTTCAATGGCTTTGCCGTCTTTCGCAGCCGCACTCACATCTTTGATGTGAAGATCAAAGATCCTGCTTTTGTACGCCAGTATGGCTTTGGAGGGCTCTTCACCTGCTCTTGTAGCATGACCAATATCCAGGCAAAGTCCCATGCGCGCATCCCTGTTTTTGATGAGGTCGTAGGCGTTCTTTGGCCCCGGATACAGTGCATCTTCCGGGCCGTGGTTATGCACCGCCAAACGGATATCGTAGGCCTTGATTTTTTCTTCTGTATAGTCCAGTAGCTCAGGAGTAGGTACGCCTACAATCAGCGGTACGCCTACTCTTTTGGCATATTCAAAAGCTTCATCTACTGCCTTTTTTGTTTTCATGTAGATAACGCCTACCGCATATACTTTTATACCAGCTGCATTGAATTTGCCCAGCACTTCCTGTATTTTTTCCGGCGTACTGTTTAATGGAAGATGGATATCTTTTACAGAAATGTATTTAATATTCACCCGGTTCATGATGGCAATGGCCTGGTCCAGGTCAAATTTGGCAAAAGTATATCCGGCCATGCCTACCGGAAGCTGTCCTTTTACTTTGTTGCCGGTAAATTTGTCACCTGCCAATGCAGTGGTAGCGGCAAATGGCGCGATGGTGGTGGCGGCCACACCCAGTGCGGTTTGTAACAGGAAATTTCTTCTTGATGACATATGGTTTGTAATTTACGTGGTTTTAGCAATGATGCCTGCTGCGCTGATATGTGCAACAAGCGGACTAAGATCTCTAAAATTCTTTATTTTTTTATGATAATTTGATGGGCGTTTCTCGGATAGGGTAAAATAGGAGCACACAAATGCCATCTTCAGGCACGTTAATTGTGCTGCGGCAACATCGCATTAAACTAAACTTAAGCACGGAGATCATGAAGAGAATAGTTCTACTACTATTAGCCTTATTTTATTGCTTTACCACTTACGCCCAATTCAGCGACTCAGTACATTATTATGTGAAGTACGCTTCTACAGGCGCGGTGAACAGAACCAACGATGGTAATTCCTTCTTACTAAATAATAACCTGGGCTTTAAAATCAGCAAAAAGCGGGTATCGTTCAATACCGGTGCCAGTTATGTATATGGTAAGCAGGATCATAGTCAAACGAATAACGACGTATCCGCCGCGATGGATGTGAGTGTGTACCGGGGCGAGAAAAAATTCTATTACTGGGGATTGGCCAATTTCGATAAAAGTTATTCCTTAAAAATCAATAACCGTTTCCAGGGTGGAGGAGGTGTCGCCTACGATGTGATCCATCACAAGCATGCTACCCTCAATCTCAGTGATGGTGTGCTCTTTGAAGCCAGCAACCTTTATCTGAACGATACTGTTCCGGATGTGTATCAAACGGTC
>NZ_DATCVJ010001084.1:0-5145 GCF_036566945.1 Chitinophaga sp.
GACGATTTTAAGAATAAGCTGATTTCTATGATTGCACATGATTTCAGAACACCACTGCATAACATAGTTAATATCACCGGGTTTATAGAAAATAAAGCACTCACCGTAACAGAGGCGGCGGAAATGATCCAGGAGGTAGAACAAACTGCCACTACCACCCTGGGGGTATTTGAAGAAATATTAAAATGGATACGTACCCAGTTGTCGGGCTTTGTATATCGCCCGGAGCGATTTTTCCTGGCCGACATGATCCGTATCATCACACAGAATTTACAACATTTACTCGCCGAAAAGAACATACAACTGGTCACAGCTATTCCTGAGGGCACTACCATACTGGCCGACTTTGAAATGCTGCAGTTCATTCACCGGAATTTTTTACACAATGCTATTAAATTTTCACCTCCTGATAGTGTAATAACGATTAAGGCTATACGAAATAATGGATCGATAACCGTGTCATTTACAGATGAGGGCACAGGTATTGACGCGTTGGTATTGCCACTGCTATTTGCCTGGAACAGCAAAGCCTACGAACAGGAGCGATCGGGCAAAGGAGCGGGTTTGGCGTTGATCATCTGTAAAGACTTTATAGTTAAAATGAGTGGAGAAATGAATGCACAAAATAATGAGCAGCAAGGGAGCACTTTTTATTACCGCCTCCCGGAATCGTTAAAAACGGCATGAGAAAAACAGGGAGCAAGGCATGTTGCAAAAATAAGTTAGCTGCTATTTGGGTAGCTATGGTATTGCTGTGCTTTGTAAACAAGGTATTCGCGCAAAGCCCACCGGGCCCCCAGTTACCGGAGTTGCTGCAGGAACTGCACACAACGCACGACAGCAGTCAGTATGTAAATACGCTGGGGAAACTGGGCGCTTTGTACATGATGATCGACATCGACAGCAGTTTTATTTATGCCGTTCGCACCTATGAAATAGCGGAGCGGCTGCACGATAAAAAAGGTATGGCAGATGCCTATGATGTGATGAGTTTTTGTTTTGCGCTGAGAACAGATTTTAATATTGCTGGAATTTACGCCTACAGAGCATTGCAGCTGCATAGATCATTGTCGGACAGTGCCCGTATCTGCAAAACGCTCAGTAACCTGTATCTCTATTACCGGAACATGGGCAGACCAGTGGAGGCCAACAATTATTTTTATGAAGCCTTTAAGATGGCCAGCCGGTTGCCGGCTTCGGCAGATTCGATGTACAGTATCCTGTTGCTGAATTATGCGATGCGATTTTATAGTGATGTTAGCCGTAAGGATTCCGTACAATGGGCATTTCGTACGGCAGCTCATATCTCTGCAAAGTATCCCCGCAGTCGGCTGCCATTGTATATTGACGCCTACGAAGCAGACTCCCTCGTAAAGCAGGGACGTGGAAAAGAAGCAGAAGTAAAGATGAATCAGTTGGCAACGGAAGCGTTGCAACGGGGATTGCCATACGTGGCCATGGATATATATAATCGCCTGGAAAACTACCAGGGAATGGGATATGCGATAGATTCTACCCACTACCGGGAACTGTCTTATGAACTGGCAAAAAAAGCAGGTTGTATTGAGTTGAATCTTTCTACCATAGCCGGTTTGTATGATTATTATCTGACCACAAAGGATACCGGTAAAGTAAACTATTACAGTAGTGAAATCATGCGGATGGCCGGGCAGCACCGGTATCAGCCCGGCCGGGACATGGTGAATTACATAGATTATTTTTTAAAAGAACAGACTTTGCAGCAATTGTCCCGGAGCAATCTGCAACAGCAGGCGGAACTGGAGAAGCGGAACATGAAAAAGAGAAATAGCCAGTTTGTGATGGCCGGGTTATTCGTTATTGTGATCCTGTTATTCCTGTTGCTGCTAAGCCGCTATCAGCAATTCACGGCCTCGGAGGTACAGAAAGGAAAACTCTCGGACAGTTATGCGGATATTTCGTTGAAAAGCGTGGCACTGCGGGCCAATGATGAATTTAAGAATAAGCTGATTACCATTATAGCCAACGATTTCAGGGCGCCGCTGTATTATATTTCGAATGTAGCTGGGCGGTTAAAAGATTATGAAGATGACCCGGCGATGATGGCCACTTTGATAAAGAAGATAGCCGATGTTTCTGGTAACACCTTATGCGTTTTTGATAATATTTTAAAGTGGATACGTCTGCAATTAGCCGGATTTATTGATCATCCCGTACCCTGTCAGCTGCATGCAGCTATACAGGCGGTGTTGAAGCTCACCACCGCAGCTATAACTGAAAAATCGCTGATAGTGGTAAACCTGGTGCCGGAAGAATTTACCCTGCAGGCGGATGAGGAAATGCTGAAAATGGTACAGTTGCATTTATTGCGGTTATCCATACACTATGCACAGCGGGGGAGCTTGATCATTATTTCTGCCTGGAAAAATGAAGGGCTGGTATACTGTCGTATGATAGCGGATACGGGAGCAGATGCGGGGGCGATTATAAAAGTCTTGTCTGACTGGCAACAGGATATGTATGCGCTGAGTTATGCCATCACAAAAGACTTTATAGATAAAATGAATGGTGTTATCCAGGTAACGGAGAGTGAAGGGAAATACCTGGTATTTACGGGGATATTGCAGGGATAATATAAATTCCGGATGCCCCTACTTTGCTGGCCGAAATTTCATTTCGGTCAAAGTAGGGGCATCCGGAAAATCAAAGATGCTATGGGTTATTTTTTACCGTATTGATCGCCGTCGTATGCCCAACGGATATAGTTGGCACCCCAGGTAAATCCGCCTCCAAAGGCAGCCATCATGATGTTGTCGCCTTTTTTGAGGAATTTCTCGTAGTCCCACAGGCATAAAGGAATAGTACCCGCAGTGGTGTTACCATAACGGTGGATATTCATCATTACCTTTTCATCTGGAACGTTGATATACTGGGAAGTGGCGCCAATGATACGTTTGTTGGCCTGATGAGGTACCAGCCATGAGATATCGGCTGAGGTCAGGTTATTACGTTCCATGATATCTTTTGCAGCACCCGCCATATTGGATACTGCATATTTAAAGACCATTTTACCTTCCTGGTATACGTAGTGTTCGCGGGCAGTTACGCTTTCTATCGTTGCTGGTTTAACAGAGCCACCGGCTTTCATGTGCAGGTATTCGCGGCCATGACCATCACTTTTCAGGATGCTGTCGATCAGGCCATATCCTTCGGTATTGGCTTCGAGCAGTACACCGCCAGCGCCATCACCAAAAATGATGCAGGTAGTACGGTCGGTATAGTCAATGATAGAACTCATTTTATCAGCACCGATCACCATTACTTTTTGGTAACGGCCGCTTTCAATGAAGCGGGCGCCGGTGTCCAGGGCATATAAAAAGCCTGAGCAGGCCGCACTGATATCAAAGCCGAAAGCGTTTTTAGCGCCGATTTTATCGGTTACTACGTTGGCAGTAGCCGGGAAAGTCATGTCCGGAGTAACAGTGGCCACAATTAACAGATCAATTTCTTCCGGAGAAATGCCTCTCTTTTTGCAAATTTCAAGAGCTACCGGTACACACAGGTCAGATGTCCCTTTCCCTTCTCCCTTCAATATCCTTCTCTCTGAAATGCCCGTCCGGGTTATTATCCAGTCGTTTGTTGTATCTACTAATTTTTCTAATTCCTGGTTGGTTAGCACGTAATCGGGAACATACCCACCCACCGCTGTAATAGCGGCCGTTATTTTATTCATATAAACTAAATATGTGTTTAAAACGAGGCGTAAAAATACGATATAAACGTATATTTCCTAAAAAAGTCGAATATGACGAACTTTATGGATTGACAATCCGTTAAAAGTTAGCATCTTTGCCCGGATTTATCCGAAATACATTATTAATCTATTTCCGAAAGTTTAATTAAATTACTGAACCTTTACCTTGTATGATTGCTTATCTGAATGGAATATTGGCGTATAAGTCACCAGCTCTTGTTCATCTGGATGTGGATGGAGTCGGTTATGAAGTACAGATTAGCCTCAACACATATTCCCGCATACAGCATATGGAAAGTTGCAAATTGTTAACCTTCCTGCAGATTAAAGAAGATGCACATACGCTGTATGGTTTTTTTGAAGAGGCAGAAAGAAGCCTTTTTCTCCTGCTGATCAGTGTTTCAGGTGTAGGGGCCAATACCGCCCGAATGATGTTGTCATCTTTACAACCAGAAGATATACAACGTGCTATCATGATGGAAAATGAGCGGATGCTCGAAAGTGTAAAGGGGATCGGCGCTAAAACAGCCAAAAGAATAATACTGGAACTAAAAGATAAGATAACGAAGCACAAGGATACCGGAACACATTTATCTGCTACTGTAAACAATACAATGCACGAAGATGCGTTAAATGCTCTGATAACTCTGGGTATCGCCCGGAACATGGCAGAATCGGCGATCCAGAGAGTTATGAAAAATGAGCCGCTATTGCAAAACTTGGAAGAGCTCATAAAGAAGGCCCTGAAAAGTTTATAATTAATAAATAAAATCCTCTATAAAAACCTATTTTTCTTGGCAAGAAAAACATACTATGGTGCTTTTGCCGTGATAGCAATTGTATCCTTTATCATTGTTGACACTGCCGCTAGGGATCGTTCTGGAAATCTGAAATTATCGAGACGGAGCTGGAAGTCGGATACCACCATTACAGGTCAAACCAAAGTCGATACTACCGGAAAAAAAGATACCTTGAAATTCCCCCTTCAGGACAGACGCGGCCCCAATATGACGGATCCGGGGTCCAGAAGTGGTATTGATCTGAAGGATCCCGCAAATATCAACAAAACAATAGAATACGATCCCATTACGAAGCAATACACGGTTACCGAAAAAATCGGTAGTCAGTATTATCGTAACCCTACCTACATGAGCTTTGATGAGTTCTATAAACTGCAATCCAATCAAAGTGAACAAGACTACTGGCAAAAAAGAGCCAGCGCCCTCGGTAACCTGAACCAACGCAGCAATGGCCCTGCACTGTATAATGGCAACAACCTCTTTGACCGCATCTTTGGCGGCAGCAAAGTAGATATACGCCCCCAGGGTAGCCTGGACCTCACCTTCGGCTATCAGGGTCAGAATATCAAAAACCCCGTACTGGTGGAACAAGCCAGAAAAAACGGCGGTTTT
>NZ_DATCVJ010001085.1:0-2721 GCF_036566945.1 Chitinophaga sp.
GTCGAAACCGTTAGTGAGAGCGGCTATTCAGCAACATCATCTGTCTGCAATTATCCAGATCACGACTTTTACTTTCCACCTTCGCATTCAGGTCGGCCACCTGTACTTTCAGGTCGGCAATACTTTGCTGCGCATTTTGCAATTCACGCAGTTGTTGCTTGGTTTGCTGCAGTGATAAACAGTTCTGCACAATGTTGTCGTACAGTCCGTAATGCGTAACGGCTTCTTTGGGAATAGAGTTACGCATATCTGCGAGGGAAGCGGCTATCACCTGATCCATATAATTAGCGTTCTGATTAGGAAGATTAATGGAATCGAGGTTATGCTTCACCTTTTCCAGCTTCTGCAGAAACTCTGCCTGGAAAGCCTGTTCCGTTCTGAATGAGCTTAGTTCTTTGCGCAGGGAAGCATTTTCCCTGGCAGGCACCTGGTAATTAAAAAATACGGCTAATACAAACAAGGCGACTGTTATAATAAAAAATAACAGGAACCATATAAAGGAAATATTTCTCTCCTGCCTGTTTAATACTTGCATACTGCGGAATGTTTTTTTGATTGAATGGAAATGATCGGGATATGATGGCTATTTTTCAACTTTTCTAGTCCGTGAAAAACCAACGTTTCGTTTTATGTTTACGCAGGTATTCTGCATCTTCGGCGGATTCTTCTTTTACAAAAATATTGCCGTCCTGCTTGCGGCCGATATAATCCAGTCTGCTCAGGCTTTCAAACAATTTATTGATGGCTCTCACAAAGGGGATCATGGGTTGCAGGCACTCTCTAACGTCGAGATGTTTATAGCGGATATTCGCGCAATTGATCATCAGGCTTTCCAGTTCTCCCTGTCGCAGTTCACACCATTCGGACAAATAATTAAGCAGTTCTTCTTTGCCGGCGCCGGCACGTTGGTCGATAGCGTTTTTCATGGTGCGGGCCAGTCCTGCAATAATTTCCAGCATTTGTGCGGGAGCCTGATTCAAGGCCAGCCATCTGAACTGAGTAATGCGGGTACCGAGAAACTGTACCATTTTTTCAGTAATATACAGTACTACGAGTGCGAGGTCGTTGTTCTGATTTCTGCCGTAAATTTTTTGCACAATGTGTACGCCGTAGAGCTCCATTTGTCCGAGGAACTGATCCAGCTCATGGTGCAGATCTATTAACGCCGGGTGTGCGCTTACGATACTGCAGGGAGGAATATAATCGTCATCCATCTGCGGCCGCCCATCTGCCACCGTAATGCGGCCCAGCACCATCTGATAGCTGCCCAGCTGCCCCGATGGCAACTGAGAAGCAGGCGCTACATACAAATGATATTCGGGAGTAGCATAGGGTAGTCTTGGCGGATCTTCATCCAGCAAGGGTTCTCCACTGGGTTGCCGGTTAAAAGGGTTTACCTGTATCAGTACATAATATGTACTTTCTGTATGCTGCGGATCCCAGGTATAAGTGGCTTCCGGGAAAGTAGTAGCATATTTCAGTGAGTGTACCGTATGCTCCGGCACCTCTATCCTTCCACCACCGGGCGTTATCGCCCGGCACTCTGTTAATTTAATTCGCCACTGCTGCTGATTATCACTGATAAACCAGCAACGGAGCGATTCTTTATTTTCTCCTTTAGGAGGCAAGAGGCCATAATTGAGTGCATGGATACTACAGGAAACGGCGTCCCTGATCTGATCCAGCAATGCATTTTCGGTATCAATAAAATGTTGCTTCTTTATCTTCATGCCATCTACCCAGTTAACGGGAAAATGCTTTAGCGGTTCTGCCATAATACTACTTTTAGGATAACATAATTCTGTTGCAAATAATCACACTGTTTTCTTTGATACCATTCATGAATACGGCCTTGTGCGGGTCCAGTGTTTTGGCGCCGCCAAACCATCGTGGTTTCAGGTGAAATACCCAGCCATAAGGCTGTCCGGTGTTATCTACAAAATCAATAGGGGTATTGGGATAACGGTCGTTATAATCATTAATAAAGTGGTAAAATAAATCGCCCAGATCCATCTTAATAGGGGTGCGTGCCCTGAAATAAGTACGGTTTGCATCCTGTGGTCCTTTCTCCATTTCCAGGCCGATAACAATGAGGTCTTTCATCTCCTCTTCATTTACTTCCGGCAGGTCTTTGTACATCGGATACTGCCACCACTTATGCACCTTCACCGGAATGGCCATCATCTTCTCAAAAGTTTTATAAACAAATGTGGGCAACACAAAGGAAAACATACTGGTCAGCATCGGGTAATACAGGAACGTATCTTTATCCAGGAAACGGTTAACCAGCACAAATCCTACGCCGCCAAACAACCAGATGGCCAATATAAAAGCCAGTTCAGATACCAGCGTTGTTTCATTGGCCCAGAAACGGGTATACATAAAATGACAATGCACTACCCCCAGGCCGAGGAACCATACTTCGTAAAAAAAATACTGGTTCATCAGGTTTTGATGGGTAAACAGGAAAGGGATGGAACTGATAACAGCAAAGATCAACGTCATACACACTAAATACAGCAATGCTTTCTTCTTATAAAGGCTGAAATTTTTAATGTATCTGCTGAGCAAAGCCACTATGAAAGATCCTACGGCCAGAACGCCGGCCAGCATAAAATAAAACTTAGCAGTGTATCTCATAGTTCTGATGGTATGTCAAGGTTTTTTCGGGTTCGGGCACTAACATTTCTTCATTTCTTCGGTTTTTCAGATGCTGGTAAT
>NZ_DATCVJ010001086.1:0-3305 GCF_036566945.1 Chitinophaga sp.
AATTCAATGCCAGTTGTTTTAAATCTGACTAAAGTCCCAACTTCCGGAAAAATACCCGGAGCAATATGTTCTAGCTCATTTGAAAAAAACTCAAATAGTAGGTAAACCCAAAACCATACTGCTTCAAATGTGTGAGTTTTATGTGAATACCAAATGCACTTGCATTGCTTTATAACAAAATTATTTTGTGACACATCGAATTCCGATAACGTTTCGACTACAACCATCAGCGGCGGAATACTTTGCGCATCCCCACCAATCACAATTGTCTCCTGATTAAATTGTAAACACAGTGGATGAGACTTTAGCCCAACAACGGATCCAATCTTAAGCATGAATATTTATTTATATATTTATTTTTAAATTAATTATTTACAAGATTTTATTAAATCAAGGTATATTTGCGGTAGACCTTGTTGCGTGGGCTACCTACGATTGGTCAGGACTATATGATTCTCATGTGAACTTTACAAAAGTTTTTGAGGTTAAACCTATTGTTATAGGGATTTGAATCGCAGATGAATCTGTTTACAGCCTCCCGGATAAGGGTGTCCGCTGACAGGATCGTCTCAGTCAAAGATAGCGTAATCTTGCTAATAGTCTTAAGCATGTATATAAGATGTTTAATGGCGATGGTGTAAGTGTACGAAAGATTGAACACAATGTGGCCCAAGAAATTGGGTACTGGTCCGGCTCTTCATTGAGTGTTATGTAGGTAGATATAACCGTACAAATGCACAAGGTCTTTTTTTAAGTTATGGAAAATAGCAAACCGGAATGGCTAAAAGCCAAAGGATATTTACATTTAACTCCTCAAATCGACATTAATAAGGGCTCGCAAAAACTGATTGCTAGGATAAAGGCGCCGAGTTTTGTCCAACGATATTCTTTTTATCCCCTTATCCACACTGTTATTAAAGAGAGAAGGTATAAAAAAGTAGATGGAAAACGCTTTCATAAATACAAAAAGGGAAATGCAGTAAAACATACAGCAAAAAGCCGTCCACTACACTATGCACCCCATATGGATGCCATTATATACGGATATTACGCTTCCCTAATTCAAGACAAGTATGAATCATGTTTATGTGATCACGTTGATCTAAATTCGGCAGTAACAGCCTATCGAAAAATTCCCACCGGAGATGCTGGAAAACATAAAGGTACAATTCATTTTGCTAAGGAGGTATTTGATGAAATAAGAATTAAAACAATAGAATGGGGTGAATGTGCGGTACTTGCATTTGATATTGAAAGTTTCTTTTCAACCTTAAATCATGATAGGTTAGAGAAAGCTTGGAAAGACCTATTTCAATTTGAAATTCTCCGCCCCGATCATAAAAAAGTCTTTTTAGCAACTACAAAGTTTTCATACGTCTTACTAAACGATTTGAAAAGATTTTGTAACAAGAATATTTCCAAACCAAAAGCCTTCAACGAAAGAAGATTGGCTATAATTAGGAACCATTTTGGAAAATTTTCTTTTTTTGAATCTAATAAAGAGTTTCGGCAAGCGATAAAATCCAGAAGGCTTCCTGTTTACAAAAATCATTTTCATCATAAAGGATCAAAAGAGATCATTGGCATTCCTCAAGGGCTACCGATTAGTGCAACACTTGCAAATCTGTACCTTTTGAAATTTGATAGAGAGATAGTTGAAAAGGCGGTACATCAATTGGGGGCTTTCTATAGGAGATACTCTGATGATATAGTGGTTGTTTGTTCAGTCGAACATATTGGGCAAATAAAAGAGTTAGTTAAAAACTCTTTAGATGAAAGCCTCGTAAAATTAAGCCTACCTAAAACAGAGGTATTTAAATATACTTTATCTGCAAACATTGAATCAAAAAGCAATATTATATGCAATAAAATTAAAGATGGAAAAACCATTTCTAATAGTCGTCTAACATATTTAGGATTCGAATTCGATGGAAATCGAACTTTTATCAAGTCTGCAAATCTCTCGAGATTCTATAGAAGAATGATGCGTGCAGTTCGCTCTAAAGCTAGGATTGCCTTAAAGCTTGCTGCGCCTGACGAAAAGCCCGTCATTTTCATACGTCAACTTTATGATTTATATTCGAATTACCCATTAACCCAAAAAGCGCGTGATAAAAAATATAAAAAATTGGAAAGAAACGACTTCGGTGAGTTCAGGGTTGTTATAAAGAAAGCGAGTTTTGGGTCAGCAAAAACGAATAATACCAATTTTGTAGCAACCCCAGAAGTCCATGGTAAAAGAATGATAAAGAGTAATTATTTAACATATGTTGATAGGGCAAGTGAAATAATGAATGAGCCGGCAATTTCAAATCAATTAAAAAATCACACTAAAATTCTTAATAGAGCGATTGCGTTTAGGCTGAAATTGAACTAACAAAATAGTCTTGTTCAGTTGATTGAATCGTAAATTATATTCGAATTTTTAAGATCGGCAGGCTATTAGCCTGCCGATATCTTTATAATTATTCCCGGATTTGAAGATTGATAATCGTGAGTTCCGAGCGATTCTTTCTGGTAAAAGTGCCGACTTTGGAGGCAGCTTTTCAAGTGGTTGTGTAACAACCATACAACTTGCTGGCAGCGATTTTAGGCGGCCTTAACATGTATTAAATTCATTGATTTCTACATTTTTTTTCTGAGCAGGCTTCTATAAATAATAACCCTAATTCTGTAAGGACGTGTTCATCGTTTGAACCAAGATCAATATCTAAGTCCACCAAAAGATATGGTTGCTCAGGCTTGTTTGGAATTTCCAAGGTCTGCCCGTCTGCAAAAGGTTCTTGAATTAACCTGATTAAACCTAGTCTGATTAGGTTTGATACCTCAAATTCTCTTATGCCATCCTCTGGTATGGATTGAGGTTTTTTCAAATTATATTCAAGCGTTATCAACTTTTCAGGTATTTTTCGTAATTCTTCTTCTAACTCACGCTGCCTTCTTATTCTATGAAAATATTGCTCATTTGCGCTTCTATAGAGATCTCTCTTTTCTCTTAATTCTTTCAATTCCTTCCCAAGTAAAGTTGACTTACTTTCTTCTTCCAATTTACACTCAACGATCTCTGCCTTCATTTTTTTCTCACGATCGACTTTTTCCCAATATGCCTTTTCAATTATCATAAACTCTGTCTTTGAAATTTGCCCAAGAATATATGGGAAGACATGATTCTGGATATTGCTTTCTGAATCTACTAAATTGGATAATAATATTGCCCATTTGTCTTGTAGGAAATCATCTTCTTCCAATGACGCATTATCAAGTAATGGACATAAAAGTTTTAAAGAAATGGATTTCGGAGAAAT
>NZ_DATCVJ010001087.1:0-2492 GCF_036566945.1 Chitinophaga sp.
CAACAAAAAGAACTGGTATAATGCCTTCCTGGCAAGGAAAGTCAAAAGGAAGCAAGTTTGGATATAGTTGTTTTGTTTTCCTGCTTAATCATGGGGGAGTAATGCCGGCTTATCTGTTGCTTAGGTTCGTGGCTTTCTATTTCTTCGCATTTTCCTGGAGCTCCTCAAAACCTCTCTATCATTATTTCCGTACAAAAATAGGATACGGCAGGTGGCGCGCATTGCTTAGTCTGTACCGTAATTATCATGTGTTTGGCCAAACGTTGATAGACAAGGTGGTGGTGATGGCCAACATGTCCAATAAATTTACTTTTGAATTTGAGGGTGAACATTATTTACGTGAAATGATTGCCGGTGGTAAGGGCGGCATATTACTGAGCGCCCACCTGGGTAACTGGGAAGTAGCCGGACATCTCTTTAAACGCCTGCAAACCCGTATCAATATTGTGATGTTTGATGGAGAACACCAGCGCATCAAGGATTACCTGTCTGGTATTACCGGTGACCGTAACATGAATATTATAGTCATAAAAGACGATTTGTCTCATATCTACGCCATCAATGAAGCCTTGAGTAACAAGGAAATGGTATGTATGCATGCCGATCGTTTTTTACCCGGTAATAAAACACTGACGACTTCCTTTTTGGGGCAGGATGCCCGTTTTCCTATGGGCCCCTTCCTGCTGGCCGCTACCTTCCGGGTGCCGGTTTCCGTGGTGTTTGCCTTTAAGGAATCTGCTACTCATTACCATTTCTATGCGACTGAACCCCGTCAATATCATGGGCGCCGTAACGAAGGAGTGGAAACCTCCCTTCATGATTTTGTACAGCGCGTAGAAGAAAAAGTACAGCGTTACCCCGTGCAATGGTTTAATTATTACGATTTTTGGGAATAATGCGTGTTTTTACTGTTAATTATTTCGTATAATTCAATTTATTTCGTGTTTAATTTTTAATAATAACTTGCGCAGATGTTTATTCATACAGATGATATAACCGCATATATTCCTCAGCGTACTCCTATTGTGATGATTAGTGGTATCCTGGAAGTAAATGGCCCCGTAACCCGTACCGGTCTTCACATTGCAGCCGATAATATTTTTGTGGAGAATGGAGTCCTTACTGCTCCCGGCCTGATGGAAAACATTGCGCAAACAGCGGCTGCCCGCATCGGATATATTGCCAAACAGGAAAATAGTCCCGTTCCACTGGGATTTATTGGCGCAGTGAAAGACCTGGAAATCCTGGAACTCCCTCCTGCAGGGCAAATGATTGAAACTACCACGGAAATCGGCGGTGAAGTATTCAACGCTACCATGGTAACTGGAAAAGTGATGTTTGAAGGCCGCGTAATGGCACAATGCGAAATGAAAATCTTTATCAATCCCATAATATAGTTAATATGAACTGTAGAACATTTATCGCACTACCATTGATTGTTTTAAGCATGTTCGCCATGGATGCCCATGCTCAAAAATTAAAAAACTTTCTGGACAACAAAGATTCTTCTTTCACCTGGCTGGGAGCAGATTTTACACAAACAAAACTCATTGGTGATGCTGCCGCTAAAACAGATGCGATCGTAGAGCATGATCTCACCGCCATCAACCAGGCCATCGTGAACGAACAGAAAAAGTATGATATCCCCGGTATGTTTCACCGCGAAAAATATAATACCAGCATTACCCTGGTGAACAAGCGCAATGAAGCCATCAAGCCGGACGGCTTTTTATCAGATGAATCTGCCGATTTTGAACGCCTGAAACCAGAAGATATCACCAAAGTGGTAAAATCTTATGATTTCTCCGGCAAACATGGTATCGGTGTTTTATTCGTAGTGGAAGCGCTGAGCAAAACAGCTAAAAGCGCCGCTATGTGGTTAACCATTGTAGACCTGGACCGCAAAAATGTGCTGATGACAGAACGTTACGTAGGTAAAGCCAATAAAATTTCTTTCGGATGGCGCAACTACTGGCTCGCTCCTTTTAAAGATGTAATGGACGATGTAAGCGATGATTATAATAAAATGAGAACCAAATACGCAGATACCAAAGATGCGGAAGAAGAAAAACCGGTAGTGGCACCGGCAGAAAAGAAAGACACCAAAGTAGCAACAAAAGAAACAAAGAAACCAGCAAAGAAGAAAGGATAGATCATGACACTCACAGCCAGCACGAACATACTAATACGATTTAATGAAGCAGATCCGCTGGGAATAGTATGGCACGGGCATTATGTGCAGTATTTTGAAGACGGAAGAGAAGCTTTTGGCGAAAAATACGGACTACGTTACCTGGATATTTTTGAACAGGGATATAGTGTTCCGGTCGTGAACATACAATGTGATTACAAACGCTCTTTACGCTATGGCGATAGGGTAGTGGTAGAAACAAAGTACGTGGATGATATGGCCGCCAAAATAAAATTTGAATATATTCTTACCAATCCGGCAACTGGTGAAATCGTAGCAAAAGGATCTTCTGTCCAGGTGT
>NZ_DATCVJ010001088.1:0-2931 GCF_036566945.1 Chitinophaga sp.
GGGCGGATTGACTTCCCAATTTCCAATGTCATATTTTTTGCATTGCTGTTATTCTCATCCACCGACTGATTGGTACTCTGTAACGCCTTGTCCGTATTAAACACACTACTTTCATTATTGCTGTTGCTATGAGAGGTGTTACTATTCAATGCAGCACCGGCATAAAAGGTATTGCTATTCTGCTTCTTATCATATCTTGTCTGGAAGTTCTGTGCGGTGTTGGTCGTCCGGCTGCTACTCTGATTTTCCTGTAACAGGGAGCTGTCGCCACCCAGTGAGGTAACCATTTGGGTATTGCGTACCTGGTCATTAATATTGTTCTTCAGAAAATAACCCGCATTGAGGCGATTTGACTTATTATAATCCGGATCTGGCACAAAGTCATGCTGAAACACAATTCCGGCCGAATTCGGCCTGTTAAGGCCCTCCATCCTGAAATTTGACTGATACTCCGTCCCTGTTCCCACCCCTTTAAAGGTACTGTTGCGCAGCAGTTGACTGGCATCGGCAGCTTCTTTATTAATGTTATTGCTCGCGGCGACCAATCCGATCTGGGTTTGAGGCGAAAAAAAGTTAAGGCTCGCATCTGCCTCATACCGTTCCCGGGAACCATAACCAGCCGATACCTTTCCAAAATGTCCCATCCGCTTATTCGCCTTTAACTTGATATTCACTTCCGTAACGGAATCCAGCGGATTGTCTTTATTCTTGTTTTGCTGATACACCTGCACTTTATCTACCGCATCTTTGGGAATATTTTGAGTAGCCACCCGTTTATCTCCTCCAAAAAAAGGCTTACCATCCACCAGCACACTCTTCACCTCTTTTCCGTTGACCGTAATGGTACCGTCGCCCCAAAGGGTTACGCCGGGCAGTACCCGCAGCAGGTCCTCGGTTTGTGCATTAGGGTCCATCTTAAACGCATCGGCGTTAAATTCGAGTGTATCCCCATTCATCTGCACCGGCGGCACAGCGATTACTTCGATGCCCTTCAAACTATTCTCTCCCTGTTCGAGATTGAGTTGCTTTAAATCAATATCACTCCCCGTGATAGTAAATTTTTTCGCAAAACTCCGATAGCCCATATAGCTCACCACAATTCGGAGTGCCTGGTTCACCGGCAATTCTTTAAAACGAAATTCCCCGAAGTTGTCAGCCAACTGGTAACTGACCAAACTGGAATCTTTCACCACATACACCGCCAACGTAGCCGCAGGAAGGGAATAATTATGAACAGAGTCCCGCACCGTGCCATTGGCGGTACCTATCCAGGTACTGTCTTTTTTTTGAGAGAAGGCAATGGAAGATATTAACATCAACAACAAGGGCATTAACAGCGTAGATATTCTTATCATCTGAGTCTTTTGCGTAGATATAAAATTTGTTACAAACAACACTGCATAGGGCTTAACATGACGGTCAACTTTTCATGTAGGGCATTTGCGATTCTCTTACCCTTAAATGTAATTTATAATTCCAATTTTTTTTGTGGAATCAGGGAGATGAAAACTTTAGCAGGCATAAAAAAGCCCCGGACTTTTGATCCGGGGCTATCTCCTTAAATTAAGGCAATTATTGTACGATCGCTGTTTTACCATCCAGCAGCCACTCCGGCTTCATTTTCACACCCATCCATGCCAGTATATTTACCGCCAGGTCCATAGAATGTGGCACCAATAAAGTGGCATCAATGTCGGAAGGATTCAGCAATTCTTTTTTCACATCCCACTGCAAACCATTGGAAATAGTCAGGTTGGCACCGGTAGGACTGTAATCCTTGATAAAATTACCGGTAGGGCCTTCATTCGCTTTCCAGTAGCCAATGAGTGAGCTATAGCTGGGATGCCCCTGGGTAACCGTTTTGAAAGCCCAGTCATTGATCAACGACTCTGAAAGAACGCTGCTCCATACACGAATATCTGCTACATAGTTATCACCGGAACCATCGTCGCCATTATAACCATAGTTCAGTGTACCATCGGTACCTATCACAAAGGGAAGTCCTGCATCTACATTGCCTTGTCCTTTAATGCTGGGGCCAGACACAAAAAACTTTCCATCTTTATAAAAGCTGACTACTCCCTGCCTGTCAAAAGTTATGCTGATATGATGCCACTTTCCGTCGGCCACCGGAGGCCCGTTACGCACATCTACCCTGGAACCGGATACACCTTTGAAGTTAAGCCGGATGTTGCCACCAGTTTTGTAAATCACCCAGCCGGTATTGCTGCCACTACCCCAGTTTTTATTGGCAATGATGCCATGATCATCACCACCAGCATAAGTAGTTTGAATATTAAACTCAATCGTAAAGTCCTGCGCTGCACCGAAATGAAAAGCCGCATCGTTGGAAAAGGCCGCATGATCCAGTCCATCTCTGCGATAAAAGAAAGGGAAAGTACCTTCATAAGGCACATTCAGTGCTGGTATTTCCTGCACCTGTCGCGTGAGACGCGGGTTATAATACAACAGGAAGTTATTCCGCTCTGCAAATGAACTACCGCCATAGGTCCCTTCTTCGGTACCACCATGATTGGAAGCAATGATAACGAGCCAGTCTTCCGTATTGTAACTTTTCCTTGCCCGCAGTGCGCCCAGGATTTCTCCGATATACGCATCTGTTTGACGAATAGCATCCGTATAGGCGCTGGCGTTAGCAGAGAACCCATTGTTTACACCCGCCGTATTTACCGCACTGAAAGCCACTACCAGCACATCCGGATTATTATGCTGCAATCTGCCTATCGCTGAGTCTTTTGCGGCAGCATCATTACCGGTGGTTTTCACCAGCGTATTCACGCCGGCTTTTTGCTGTAGGGTATCATTGAGGGAAGCACTGCTGCTGATACTGGTAATATCGAGTGCCTTATCCGCCAGTCGTTGTGCGAAAGAAGGATAAGTTGCGAGGTTATTACCGGCGTAGGCGCTGCC
>NZ_DATCVJ010001089.1:0-3982 GCF_036566945.1 Chitinophaga sp.
GGAAAGTGTTCCGTCGTCTACTAAGGACGAGCTTACTTACGTCGAGGCTGGTGTCCCTGTAGACGGTGAAAATTCCGGTGAGGATGAGGACCCGGAGCTTTTTACCGGTGAGGATTTTGAGTGACACTTAACGTTAACGGACGGGTGCAGATTCTTGATGCACCCATTATGAGTCCGGGTACTTGTGCACTTTGCGGTTCAGCTGGTGGAGACCATCGTAAGTTTATCGATTTTGGTAAGCAGATCGATTGGTACGGTAACGTATATTTCTGCACCACCTGTATTGCCGAAGTTCTCGATGTAATGGGCTATCACCCTGTAGCCAATTTTGACCGGCTGCACGATAGTTATCGAGAGCTTAATGTTCGCTACGATAAGATTCAGGCTGAGAATGAATCGGTGAAAAGTGCTCTCCACAATCTTCTTTCTAGTTCTAATTCTTGTAAGTGTTCTCTCGTGGATTCTGTTTCTGATACTTCACATGAGGGAGCAGAAGATCCAGAGCCAAAAGATGTGGGATTTTCTGACGCTCCAGTTTCAGGAAGTACAACGTCTGAACAATCTACTAACATCGAAGGATCTGACGACCTATTCGACGCTTCAGACTTTGAATAAAGCTTCTGTAGCCGAGAATAATGTTGATCCGAATCTTATGCCGTTGGACGATATCTCTGTAGCTAATCGTTTGGCTAAGATGTATCAGGCAGCAGGTATTGATCCGACATCAGCATATGATGCTCCCGAAGAAGCTATTTTGGACTTTGGACCTACAGGTCTTCGGGATGGTCTTTAAATAATGAGAGGAGGTAGTTGAGCACAACTGAGGCGTCTCCCGTTACGGGTTCTGTTGATGATACTGGTAAGTACAGCGATGAACAGTTGCAGCAGCTTGCCAAGAATTCAAAGCAGAAGGAATTTGAAAACCGCGTAATTTCATGGACTAAGTCTGCGTATACGCGTTGCCGTGCAACTAGGCAGCAACTTGAACGCCAGTGGTATTTGAACCTGGCATTTTATATTGGTCGGCAGAACGTAGCAGTGATTCCTTTTAGCTCTGCTAGCTCTGCTGCTACAGGGGTGCGCCTTTATGTTCCACCTGCCCCTTATTACCGCGCACGCCCTGTGATTAATAGGATTCGTCCTATTATTCGTACAGAGTTGTCTAAGCTGACGTCTCAGAAGCCTACCGCTACTATTGTCCCCGCTACAGGCGAGGATAAGGATACTGCGGCTGCTCAAGCAGGTGAGCAGATTTGGGATTCTGTATATCGCGGGAAGAAGATTAAGGGACTTCTTTCTCAGACAATGCTCTGGACATTGTGCTGTGGCACTGGATTTATGAAGTCTTATTGGGATCCCAAGAAGACTGATAAGTCTGGACAGCCAGGCGATTTCTGCTATGAAAACGTAAGCCCATTCCATCTCTTCGTTCCTGACATGCTTGCTCAGGATATTGAAGACCAGCCTTACGTTATTCATGTGCAGACTAAGACTCCCGAATGGGTAAAGCTTAACTACCCTGGAGTTAACGCTGCGCCCAATGTTATGGAAGCTAGTGATCTGCTTAACGACAGCTTCCTTAATCTTGTGGGCGCAGCGGACTATCGTAAGAATGCTGTTCTCTGTTATGAGGTCTGGATTAAGCCGGGTCACGTAGACTTTATGCCCAAGGGTGGTATGTTTACCATTATTGGGGATAGCGTTGTACAGTTTACGGACAAGGGAAATCCTTACGCCCATGGGCAGTATCCGTACATTAAGTATGAGCACATCCCTACGGGACGTTTTTACGGTGATTCGGTCATTAATGACCTTATGCCGATTCAGCGTGAATACAACCGTACGCGTGGCCAGATTGTAGAAGCAAAGAACCGTATGGCTCATCCTCAGCTTCTAGCTGCTGAGGGATCTATTGATGCGTCTAAGATTAATACTGAACCTGGACAGGTAATCCTTTATAAGCTGGGAATGCCTACTCCGGAACCTTTGCCCCTTCAGAATCTTCCTGCTTATGTCTTGCAAGAGCTTGACCGACTTATGATGGACTTTGAAGATATTTCAGGTCAGCATCAGGTTAGCAAGGGTCAAGTTCCACCCGGAGTTACTGCGGCTACTGCTATTAGCTTCTTGCAAGAACAAGATGAGTCTATGCTTGCCACAACTTATGCCAGTATTGAAGAGGGTTTTGAAAAGCTGGGTTATCAGACTTTGTGTTATGTTAAGCAGTATTGGACTGCTCCACGTGTTGTTAAGGTAGTTGGTAGAGACGGACAGTTTAATGTCCTTACCTTTATGGGCTCTGACCTTCGAGATAACACGGATATCCGGGTAGAGGCTGGATCCGCACTTCCGACTTCTAAGTCTGCTAAGCAGGCTCTCATTATGGACCTTATGTCTCAGGGATTTATTTCACCTGAAAAGGGTCTTGAGATTATGGAGGTCGGGGGAGTACAGCGTCTTTACGAAGAGATCCAGATTGATAGTAGTCAGGCTTCTCGTGAGAACATGAAGATGTCTACTGTTACTGAAGATGACATGAATATGTATCTTCAGACATTTATGGGTCAGGATCCTGCTACAGGGCAACCTACGTTGGTTGACCCTAATAACGGTGGCGCGCCTCTTGCAGATGGTATGGGTAATCCCACTGCTCCGCCGCTTATTGTTCCTGTTAACACTTACGATAATCATCAGATTCATATTCAGGTTCACAATAATTATCGTAAGGGTCAGGAATACGAGCAGCTCCCACAGCGTATTAAGGATCTTTTCGAAGAGCACGTTAATCAGCATATGATGGCTCTCGGACTTATTCCTGGTATGCCTGCTCCTATGCAGGGAGCTAATCAAGTAACATCGGGTCAGGCTGGTTCTGATCCTAATTCTCAGGTAGAAGCACAAATGGCTGGTGGTAATCAGCAGCTTCCTCCGGAAATGATGCAGCAAGGACCGGTGATGTAAAATGGCTAATAACCAGCTTGGTGCAGTCGATACTAACTTCACTAATGCCCGTAAGTCTACTCCGGGTGCTGGTGCAGATATTACGACTCCCGCTAACTACGCATCAATTACTGCTATGCGTGCACGTCTTACTGCGATTAGCGCCACGACTTATAGTTCCGCTAATCTCGACACCATGTCCGTTAATGACATGGTCTATGCACTTCGGGTGAACGATGATGCTTCCTCCATCTAATCCCGACCAGGCGATGGTGGATAATGCCACTAGCGCGATGGCGTCCCGAATGCCTACAGTGGTGGGAAGAGGACAGGATCCTCGGACTAAGGGAAACGGTCGCAATGAAGCCATAAGTCGTAGGCTGTCTAGGATTAAGAAGAATCAAAATGGTTAAGCTTCCAGGTGCTTCTGTAGCCAATAATACTCCTGTTGGTAGTGCTGGCCAGGGTTATGATTCCCTCAAGAAGGAAATTCCTGACGGTAAGGCCGGAGCTATTAAGCGGCGTCTTGCCAAGAAGAAGGATTCTGACTCTGGGAGGACGAATTAATGGCTAAGCGTCATATTGCTACTACTGCTGTTACTCGATTCTTTGAGTACGAGCATCTTCCGGAGCCTCTTAAGACTATTGCAGCAGGTTGCAGTAGTCTTAAGGACTTTATGCTCGATCAGCTCGAAGATGACCCCGAGCTTACTGTAGGTATGCGAAAGCTTCTTGAAGCTAAGGACGCTTTTGTTAGGGCCGCAGTAGCTCAGCATAATAGGCGTAATGAGAGGGCAGAAGGTAAGCCTCTTCCACGTCCAGATAATGCAGTCTAAATACTGAACCAGGTTTAGGGCCTCCTGTAGCCAAATAGTCAGCGAGGTACGAGCCTTGAATTTTGTAGAGGGAAAATAAAATGGGAACTCCGATCGATCCTGCGGCTGGTATTGAGGTACAGGGCGATATCTCTGATCAGGATAATGCTCCAGGGCCAAACCCGGCGTGGAACGACGTTCTTTCTATTCTTCCGCAGCAATTCCAT
>NZ_DATCVJ010001090.1:0-2317 GCF_036566945.1 Chitinophaga sp.
GTGCCAAAATGTTACAGAAATACCATTAAAATGTTAACTCCATAATATTTTTTTTGATTATATAGACGGCCACTACCATTGTTGGGGTTACAGCAGTGAAAAAAAGGAATATATAGAGAAACTCAATGTCACATTTTTAAAATCTATTTGATTACTAATGAATGTAATGTGATCTTTGCGCCGTCAAAGAATAAAAATCATTAGTCTGTAAATCAAAAAGAGAATAGTTATTTATGAAAAATGTTATCTTATCCGTAGGGTCAGAGTTTCCCGAATTCAAAAAAACGGCTGTTGTATCTATCGAAAAAGGTAAAGAATTTTACGAATTGTCTTCTGAAGAACTGAAAAACTCCGGTAAATGGATGGTAATGTTCTGGTGGCCTAAAGACTTTACTTTCGTATGTCCTACTGAAATAGCTGAATTTAACAAGCATGCACAGGATTTCGCTGATCGTGATGCGGTATTGATCGGAGCTTCTACTGACAGTGAATTTGTACATGCTGCATGGAGAAGAGATCATGATGATCTGCGTGGATTACAATTCCCGATGCTGGCCGACACTTCCAAATCTCTCGCTACTGAACTGGGTATCCTGGAAGCAAACGAAAAAGTAGCTTACCGTGCTACTTACATTGTAGATCCTCAGGGTATTGTACGTTGGGTGTCTTTATACGATCTGTCTGTAGGCCGTAGCGTAAAAGAAGTTTTACGTGTACTGGATGCCCTGCAAACAGATGAACTGTGCCCTTGCAACTGGACTAAGGGTGAAGCTACGCTGACTGCTTAATTAATCAAGTCATTTTTTATTTTATTGTTTGGATATTTTGTTGAGACGGAGTTTACTTTGTCCCGGCAGAATATTCAAATAATAAAAGCATGAAATAAAAAAAATACATATTATGTTTGCAACTACAAATCAGGATACGGCAGTTCAATTGCTGGAAACAGTGGGTTTGACAGGTGAACAGGTATCCAACAAGCTGCAATCACTCGTAAATGTGGATGCACGTTACCTGAAGGATCTGAAGATCAATGTATCCAACTCTCTAGCGGCAGCTACGCTGTCAAAGAAAGAAGCTTACCTGATAGGGGTGGCGGTAGCAGTGAATGAGAAGCATACCGACCTGCAGGCGGCTTTTGAAAAGCTGGCTATCCAGGAAGGAGCAGGGGATAAAGATATCGCAGAGGTGATCAGCTGTACTTCCCTCATGAATGCCAATAACGTGTTTTATCGTTTCAGGCATTTTGTGAACAAGGAATTTTACACCGCTACACCTGCCGGTATCAGGATGAGCATTATGGCTAATCCGGTATTAGGGAAAGAATTTTTCGAGCTGCTGAGCCTGGTGGTATCTGCACTCAATGGTTGTGAAATGTGCGTTACTTCCCACGAAGAAGCTTTGTTGAAACACGGTACGGATCAGCAAAGAATATTGGAAGCGGTAAGATTAGGCGCTGTTTTACGTAGCCTTGTTGTATTATTGTAAAATTATTTTTTAGATAAAAGACAGATGAAAATTTGTCTGATAATCATTTGGTTATCAATAATTTGCATTGTGTTCACATCTTAAGTAAAGGCGCTTTATAAGTGGCTTTTAATGTACTTGTGAATAAATTCATTTAATAATATTTGCAAAATCCATAAATAAATTGGACTTTTGCATTCCTAAATTTTTAGATCATGGCAAGAGTATGTCAGGTGACAGGAAAGAAGCCGATCACAGGTCACCATGTTTCCTTCTCCAACATTAAGACAAACAGAAGGTTTCTTCCTAACCTGCAAAAGAAGCGTTTTTTCCTGGCAGAAGAAGACAAATGGATATCATTGAAAGTTTCTGCTGATGGTATCAGAACCATCAACAAGAGAGGTTTGTATGCAGTTGTGAAGGAATTGCGTGCAGCTGGTCAGGCAATCTAATTCTAAGACTCACTTAATTTGTAATACACAATGGCAAAAAAAGGCAATAGAGTACAGGTAATTCTGGAGTGCACAGAACATAAGACTTCTGGCAAACCCGGAACTTCCCGTTACATCTCTAACAAGAATAAGAAGAATACTCCTGAGCGTCTGGAGTTGAAAAAGTACAATCCTATTTTAAGGAAAGTAACTGTTCACAAAGAAATTAAATAAGTAATTGTTGATGGTGAATGGCTGTATTTGCATACCAGCCAATTAGCCATTAGACCATAAAAACAATAGATACAATGGCAAAAGTAGCTTCAAAGAACGCGAAAGTCAAAGATACTAAAGCAGCAGCTGAATCAAAGGTATGGACTAAGGTAATCAGAGCAATCCGCTCTCCTAAAACCGGTGCT
>NZ_DATCVJ010001091.1:0-3850 GCF_036566945.1 Chitinophaga sp.
GAAAAACACCTGAATTACATCTGTATAACCAATCACTTTCATGCCGCCCAATGTAATGAGGATAGCAAAGAAGGCCAGTGCCACCATACAGACATAAAAGTTAATACCGGAAATAGTGGATACCGCCAATGCTCCGAGATACAGGATAGACGTGAGATTCACCACCACATACAACAACAGCCAGAAGACGGCCATAATGGTACTTACGGTTTGATTATACCTTCGCTCCAGGAACTGGGGCATCGTATAGATCTTGTTCTTCAGATAAATGGGCAGGAAAAATACCGCTACCACAATCAGGGTGGCGGCAGCCATCCATTCATAAGTAGAAATAGCCAATCCAATACTGAAACCATTTCCGGACATCCCGATAAATTGCTCCGCAGAAATATTGGAAGCAATCAGGGACGCGCCAATTGCCCACCAGGTAAGAGATCCTTCCGCCAGGAAAAAGTCTTTCGAATCCGTGGTCGCCTTCTTCTTCCGGCGATAGATATAGTAGCCGTAGCCTGCTACTATTACAAAATATACCAGGAATACCAGGTAATCAAAGATGTGTAAGGATTTTGTTTGCATAACGTTCAAACGTGGTTATAAAAAATTTCGCGAATCAATATACATAATAAATGTAAAAAATACGCTTACAAAGTTTTTTTATTATCGCGAAAAGTAAAACCGCGAGCGGGAGGAGCCGCGATTTTTCGGGAGATAAAACTATTCATTTAAATTACTTGTCATAGCTCGTTTATAAAAAAAGAAACAATTAATACCCCTTGAATACACAAAAGGTACCTGTGAACAACTACAATAAATATTCTTTCAGATTGATTTCCTTTCCTTTAGCGGGTGGGAATGGTCAACTGAATGCCTGATAGCGTGGAAATAAAATTTAAATATAGAAAAGAGATATTCGGGAACCAAGCTTTTGCGCTTTTTGTTTTTGCATTTCATCTTTGAGGCATCTTCCGGACAAACATTTTGCCTGTTGCCTGTGTTTTGAGATTATTATGGAAGAAGTACTTTTCCTTTTATATAAGCCTGTCTTCCTGCTAACCCTTGTATGGTTCTTATGCAGTGACGTTTTGCAGGCCCAGTCCACTGATACCCTGTATTTCAAAACCGGCTTGAAATTATCCGGTGAGTTCGATCATCTGGAGAGGGGCATGATCTCCTTTTCTTCCGATGAGCTGGACGACCAGGAAATCAGCACCTACAAAATAAGTACGCTGGCAGCCAGCTCTTATTCCTACCGGATCACCACTGTCCGAAACGTTGTGTATTATGGCACCCTTGGCAAAGCTGACAGCGGTATGGTAAAAATCCTGACCAGCGAAGACACGCTGTTAATCCCCCTGAAGGAACTATCCATTGTTGCGTCCTATGATACAGGCTTCTTTAATAACCTGTCGGGAACCCTGGCGTTGGGCTACGTCTTCACAAAATCTGCTTCCCTCGGGGTATTAAATACGTATAATGATATCAGTTATTTCGATGGCAAATTTGCGGCCGACCTGAGTATGAGCGGTATCACCAGCTTTACTTCCGATGCTACCAAAAGGATCAGGGAGTATGTATGGCTCACGCCCGGCTATTATTTCACGCCTTCCTGGCAGGTGGCAGGTATATTCAGTTATCAGCGCAACCTGGAACTGGGAACGTCTAAACGATTTATGGAAGGCGCCGGCGTAGGCTACAAGTTCCTGGTCCGGGAACATATGGATGCTCACCTGATAGCCGGTGTGGCCACTGTTCAGGAAAGTGCGCTCCAGGGATCTTTTCACAAAGGCTTGCTGGAAGCTCCCTTCATCTTACAATATAACCTGTACCTGTTAAAGGATAATAATTTTCGGTTGCAGGTAGTGCAGGGTATTTTTCCAGGATTGAATGAAGATGGAAGAGTACGGGCAGAAGGATGGATTCGTGCAGGTTATACTATTATAGACACTTTTAGCGTGAACGTTCTCTTTTATAATAGTTATGATAGTCAGCCGCCGTTAAAAATATTTTCGAAGTCGGATTACAGCTTAGTGTTTGGGATCGGGTATAGTTTTTAACAGCGGTCCAATGGGGCCGGGTTATTAACTGTTTAACGCCATTACGGCAATCTGATCACCGATCATAGATCCGATGGCAACGCCCATTCCTCCCATGCGTACTCCCATGACCACATTCTTGGTATGGACTTTTACCAGGGGCTGTTTGGTTTTACCGAAAGCCATGATACCCGTCCACCGGTCGGCGATGGTTACTTCGCGGCCGGGCAGGATGATGGTATGCAGTAATACTTCCAGCTCCTGTTGAATGCGGTCGTTGAAATGGAATTCGGTGGTGGTTTCTTTGGCAAAGTCCAGCTGCCGGCCACCTCCCAGCAGCACCCGGCCATCCAGTTCCCGGAAATAGTAATACCCTTCTTCGAGGTGGAAGATGCCTTTAAACGGCAAATCCTTTACCGGCGCCGTTATCAGCACCTGTCCCCTACCCGGCACTACTTCTTCTCCCGGCAAAAGCTGCCGGGTAAAAGCGTTGGTACAGATCAGGACTTTGCGGGCGGTAAATACAATGTCTTCTTTCAATATATGATTAGGCACGGTAACGTTTACCCCTGTATGAAAATCGTCGATACTGCTCACGGGGCAACCGGTTTTGATTTCCACGCCGCTGGCCATAGCCGTATCTATCAGCGCGCGCATCATTTTGCCGGTATGTAGTTCTCCTTCGAAATTATTGCGGATCAGGGCTTTGATGTATTTCTGCTCAAAGCCAAAGACAGGCAACTGTTCGTCGGTTCTTGTAAATGCCGGCTGTTCATCGAACAGGGTACCCAGGATTTTATTGACTTCGGGCAGCTGTTCCAGCGCCCATTCTTCCCGGGACCCAATGAGTTCAAAGCTGCCGTTTTCACGATATCCGATGCGGTCATCTCCCAAACGCTTCCGCAGCAAACGCAAACCAGACAGCCGAAGGTTTACCAGGTTGAGTACCCCTTCCACCGGCATGGTTTGCAGATCGGCCAGTATTTCGGTGAGACTGCCAATACAGGCAAAGCCTGCATTTTTTGTGCTGGCGCCGGTGGGCAGCACTTCTCTTTCCAACACCATCACCCGACTTTGCGGCGCCCTTTCCTTCAGGCTGATGGCGGCAGATAGGCCAACTATACCACTGCCGACGATGATATAGTCGTAGTGCAGCAAACTTTGTTTTTCCCAGTAGCTCAGCATACCTGTAATTTATACGGTTCCTACAGATCCACCATCTACCCGGAATACGGCGCCGGTGATAAATGCCGCGTGTTCCGAAGCCAGGAAGGCCACGATACCACCGGTTTCTTCCGGCAGGCCAACGCGTCCCAGCACCTGGTAGGGACGGTTTTCTTTCAGGAATTGTTTGGCCGCATCGGTGATAGAAATACCTTTTTCTTTTGAGATACCTTCCAGCATATCATCTACCAAAGGGGTTTTGATGAAAGCCGGAGAAACGGTATTCACCAGTATGTTATCCTTACCATAATTCTGCGAGAGCGTTTTGGAATAATTGTTCAGCGCTGCTTTGGTAGCATTGTAATGGCCCATGTTAGGGTCCGGCTGTTCCGCATTTTCAGAAGAGATATTGATGATACGGCCCCCACCCTGCTTTTTCAGGTGAGGAATCACCAGGTTGGTGAGGGCTACCTGACCAAAGAAGTTCACTTCAAAAATACGCCGCCACTGGTCCATGGTAATGGTTTCGAGCGGGCCAAAGGTATCTATGCCGCCTGCATTATTTACCAATATATCTATATGTCCGTATTGCTGTATGGTAGTGGTCACCAGGTGCTGCAGGTCTGCTTCTTTTGCCATATCGGCTACTATCG
>NZ_DATCVJ010001092.1:0-8570 GCF_036566945.1 Chitinophaga sp.
CGGATAGTAATTCCTCTCTGGTCATTCGCTTCAATAGCTTTTTGCTTTCGGCTTTTTGCTTTCAGCCTATTCAAACAGATACCGTTCTTCTTTTCCCTGCCAGCACACGTTTCAACATCCAGGAAAGTGTAAATGTGGGGATGAAATCTGTTCCGGGAAATAATTCTTCCATGAAGTTAAAAACGCTACCAAAAGTGCCGAGCGTACCGCCAAACATACGGTAGAAAATAATGGCAGAAATGGGGGCCCAAATAAAGTCGCTGACCTCACCTAAAACCGGTACCGCATAACTGGCGCACCCTAAAACGTCCATCAGGATGCAGATCCATAAACTGGGAGTATATTTTTTATCCATATCAACCTCCGCTTTTCTGTACTTTAAACAAATTACTTACCAAACTTTAAATACTACCTGCAATTTAACATATAAACGCAGTAGGACAGCAGATAGTTCTACGCGAAAAATAAAATCCGTATTTCCACGTTTTTTTTTGCCTCAAAAGGTAGCAGGAGCTTGCAAGTAAGCATAATTTCAATTACATTGATCTCCGTTAAAGCAAACCTTTTTATGCATCAGGAAAACTCACGCCGCGATATGATTAAGAAAGTAGCCACCATGGCCTTGGCATCCACTGCGCTATCATCGCTCACCAACAGAGTATCTGCGCACGAAAATGCAGTAGATCAGCCTTTAAAAGGCAAAATTAACCACTCCGTATGTGCGTGGTGTTATAATATTCCACTGGACGATCTGTGTAAAGCCGCTAAAAAAATCGGCATTCATTCTATTGACCTGGTAGATCCGAAAGACTTCTCCATACTGAAGAAGAACGACATGATCACTGCCATGGTAGCCAGTAACGGTCCTGAATTTGGCATCACCAAAGGATTTAATACCGTGGCAAACCACGATAAACTGGAAGAATATTTTAAATATTATATAGACGAAACTGCCAAAGCCGGCTTCTCTAACCTGATCTGCTTCTCGGGCAACCGTAATGGCATGAGCGATCAGGAAGGTATTGACAACTGTACCAAGGGATTGCAACGGGTGATTGGTTATGCCGAAAAGAAAAAAGTAACCCTGGTAATGGAACTGCTGAACAGCAAGGTAGATCACCACGACTATCAGTGTGATCATACCGCCTGGGGCGTAGAACTCTGTAAATCATTGGGTTCTCCCAATTTCAAGCTGCTGTATGATATCTACCATATGCAAATTATGGAGGGAGATGTAATCCGCAACATCCGTGATCATCATGAATATATAGCACATTACCACACAGGCGGGGTTCCGGGCCGTCATGAAATTGATGAAACCCAGGAGCTGTACTATCCGGCTATTATGAAAGCGATCTATGAAACAGGTTTTAAAGGTCATGTGGCGCAGGAGTTTATTCCAGCTCACAAAGACCAGATAGCCTCTCTTACACAGGCTGTCGGAATTTGCGATATCGCTTAAATTCATAAATATATCCTACTTTCGCACACTAGTCCACCAAAACAGTAGGGTATACTTCATGAAACAATATTACAAAAAGCCTTTATCATGGCTGCTTAACGAGTCGGCCGATGAAAGTAAGCATACCCTAAAACGTACGCTGAACGGCTTCCAGCTGTTAATGCTGGGTTTGGGTGTTATTATCGGTGCCGGGTTATTTTCCTTAACAGGACCTGCTGCCGGTAATAACGCCGGGCCAGCCATCACACTTTCCTTTATTGTAGCGGGTGTAGGTTGCGCTTTTGCAGGCCTTTGTTACGCCGAATTTGCGTCCATGATACCTGTGGCCGGCAGCGCTTACACGTATGCTTATACCACCATGGGAGAGCAACTGGCGTGGATTATTGGCTGGGACCTGGTGCTGGAATTTTCCGTAGGCGCCGCCACCGTAGCCATCAGCTGGTCCAACTACCTGGTAGAATTTCTGGCCAGGTACCAGGTATTCGTTCCTCCACAATTTGTACATTCTCCTTTTGAAACCGTAACCCTGGCCAATGGCGTCACTACGCACGGCTACTTTAACCTGCCGGCTGCGCTGGTAGTGATATTGATGTCTGCTATATTAATACGTGGCACCAAAGGATCTGCCCTCTGGAATGCAGTGGTAGTATCCCTGAAAGTAGGCGTAGTCCTCGTTTTTATCATTCTGGGCTGGAAATACATACAGCCGGCCAATCTGACCCCATATATTCCTAAAAACACCGGCCAATTCGGCCAATTCGGCGTATCGGGCATTCTGAGAGGCGCGGGCGTTATCTTCTTTGTATACCTGGGTTTTGATATAGTAAGTACGGCTGCACAGGAAACCAAAAGCCCACGGCGCAACATGCCTATCGGCATACTGGGCTCACTGGCCGTATGTACAGTGCTCTTCATTCTTTTTGCGCATGTACTGACAGGTTTGGCGCCTTACCAGGAATTTAAAAACAGTGCGGCACCTGTGGCTATCGCCATTGCACACACGCCGTTTAAATGGCTGGGACAAATGATTATACTGGCCATTATTGTTGGCTATACCTCCGTGATCATGGTGGATTTGTGGGGACAATCAAGGGTATTTTATTCCATGGCGAAAGATGGATTGTTACCGAAAATATTTTCAGATGTCCATCCCCGTTATCGTACTCCCTGGAAAAGCAATATTCTCTTTTGCGCGTTTGTAAGTTTGTTTGCCGCACTGGTACCAATAAGGGTAGTAGGGGAGATGACCAGCATAGGCACCCTGCTGGCTTTTGTAATCGTATGCGCGGGCGTATGGATGATGCGGCGTTCTATGCCGGATGCACCCCGTGCATTTAAAACACCCTGGGTTCCTTTTGTACCCATTATGGGCATCCTTACATGTACGGTCATGATGGCGTTTCTCCCATGGGATACCTGGCTTCGCCTCATTATCTGGATGGCAATAGGCATGGGCATCTATCATTTTTACGGTAAAAAACACAGCAAGGTGCGGAAATCGCTACAGGGCTAGAACTTCCAGTCCTGCCGCAGTACACCCATTACCACCATATCCACATACTGCCCGTGCAGTTTGGCGCTATGGCGTAAGGTGCCTTCTTTGGCAAATCCCAGTTTGATGGGGATTTGCCCGCTCCGTTCATTCTGCAACACAAAGCGGATCTCTATTTTATTCAGGTGGAGTTTTTTAAACGCGAAAGTGATCAGTCCTTTGCAAGCAGCTGTGGCAATGCCTTTGCGCTGAAAAGACTCACCTATCCAGTAACCTATTTCCGCTTTCTGTAACTGATGATCCCAGCCATGTAAATCAATCACGCCGCAAAACTGCTCCTCGTACCATACGCCCAATGCAATAGCATCCTGCTCTTCCGCCTTGCGGAGCATTAATTGTATAAAACGGAGAGAATGTTCTTCGTTGGTATTATAATCTACCCAGGGTAAAAACTTACGCAAACTTTTTCGCGACACATCCAGTTGTTTATATACCAGAGGAGCGTCCTGCAACTGCAGTTGCCGCAGGTATATATTTTCATTGACCGTTATTTCGAACATAGCTGGATTTAAAGGGGCGTTAAACTTACACCGATTTAACGTAAAATCCAACCTGCATTTAGTATTTAGCCGTTAGTCCTTAGTCTGCTGATACAGCAATCTAAAAACTAACGGCTAAATACTGAATGCTAATTCCTGTTTATTGCTTTGCCAATAACTGCTGTTTGGCCATATCCCTCACCACTTGCTGGGCGTATAAAACAGCCATTCTTTCTGTTGTTGGCGGATCAAAAGATTGTGATTGTACGGAGTACAACATCTGTCCACTCTTCAGATCGTACAGATTACCTTCCCACTGGTATTTAGTGTTGTAGGTATAATATCCGGGGGCATACATTCTGGAAGACCACATAGAGTAATAAGGCCAGAATCCGTAATAGCCGTAAGGCTGATAATTGGGAACAAAGTTTCTTTCTCTGCCTTTATCGAGCATTACAATGGTCATTACCTGATTTACATCACTACCCTGTAATTGTTGTACTACCTGCTTTTCCGTCTTCTTTCCAAACTCCTGAGGTCCGTAAGTCTGCAATGCCGATACTGCATTATATCCCTTTCTTCTAAGTTCAGCTACTGTATAGTTTTCCATCTGACTGCGCAGGGTACGATCCCTCTGAGGTACCAGTGCCATCACCATTATTTTATTATCCTTCTGCAGCTGCTGTGCATCATTGGAACGCCAGGAAGACGTTACTTTGGTGCTTGTACAGGCTGCCATGGCTATGATTGCAAATCCTTCCATGATAAGACCCAGCTTTTTCATATTCCCTCCTTTAGTTTGATTAGTTTGTACCTGTTAGACGTAGAAGAGAGCGTTTTGTAACATCTGCAAGACAGCTTTAACAATTCTTTCTCATTTGTTAATGAGTTGCTAATGAAGAGCTTAAGGCAGAAGGCATAAAGCAAAAAGCTATTGAAGCGAATAATTAAAGCGTATATATAATCGCTCAAGTCATTCGCTTCAATAGCTTTTTGCTTTATGCCTTCTGCTTTCCGCTCTTAATAATTAATCTCCTGCTCTTCTATAGCAGCAGGGAGTTCCCTGAATTTGTAGAGTTGTGTACGTAATTGAGGTTCAAATCCTGCTTCGCGGATCGCTTCCTGCATAGACAGGTAGGTAAAGCGATGTGGCGCTCCTGCAGCACTTACCACGTTCTCTTCGATCATGATAGAACCAAAATCGTTGGCGCCAGCATGTAAACACAGTTGTGCTACCTGCTTACCCACCGTCAACCAGGATGCCTGAATATTTTTCACATTCGGCAACATGATACGGCTCATGGCAATCATGCGGATATATTCTTCTGCGGTAGTCATGTTATGTACCCCGCGGATCTTTGCCAACAGCGTATCTACGTCCTGGAATGTCCATGGTATAAAAGCCGTAAAACCATAATGTCCTTCTGGTTTTTCACTTTGTACCTGCCGGATATCCACCAGGTGTTCGAAACGTTCCAGTACTGTTTCCACGTGACCAAACATCATAGTGGCAGAAGAAGCGATATTCAGTTTGTGTGCTGCCCGCATAACATCCAGCCATTCCTGTGCACCGCATTTGCCTTTAGAGATCAAACGGCGGACACGGTCATTCAGTATTTCAGCACCGGCGCCGGGAAGACTGTCCATACCCGCTTCCTGTAAGGCACGCAGCACTTCCATGTGCGTACTTTTTTCCAGCTTGGTGATGTGTGCTACTTCCGGGGGCCCGAGGGTATGCAATCTTAATTCCGGATATAGTTGCTTCAGTTCTTTGAAGAGGTTCACATAAAAGCTGAGACCCAGCTCAGGATGGTGTCCACCCTGTAACAACAATTGATCACCGCCGTATTTCAGCGTTTCCTCAATCTTCTTCTTATACTCTTCTATGGGTGTGATATAAGCTTCCTTGTGGCCGGGGATGCGGTAAAAGTTACAGAACTTACAGTTGGCGGTACACACGTTAGTGGTGTTCACGTTTCTGTCTATCTGCCAGGTTACCTTACCATGCGGCACCTGTTGCTTTCGTAACTCATTGGCTATCTCCATCAGTTCCGCCAGCGGCGCGTTTTCAAACAGATAAACACCCTCTGCTGCTGTCAGAAATCCGAAATCCTGCGCCTTTTTGTATAAATCCTGAAGTTCCATTTGCTATATTTCTAACCGGGAATAAACTTTGGCAAAGGTAGTATTTAGGTGAATAACCGCCCGTAATAAATATATTTTATACGAACACTTTTTAATGTTAAATTTAGACTCATATACATCCCTGCATCCCCAGTATGCTTAAACCAATTCTGTTGCACGTTATGCTGCTACTGGCAGCCACCACCGGCACATCAACCAGCGCAAAAGCCGGAAATGCCACGTCCTACACTGATAGTACTAGCGAAGCTATGCTCATTACCCGTTTTCACTTTAAGCAATACTATGGAGGGGTGGTAGTCGTTCAGGCATTGGTCAGCGATTATCCGGATACCCTGCAATTTATCCTGGATACCGGTAGTGCAGGCATCTCACTCGACACCACCACCTGCACAAGACTGGGCATCAAAATGGAACCTTCCGACCGGATCATCAAAGGTCTCGGTAGCTCCAAACCCGTGTCTTTTGCCCGCAACCATTCCCTTAAATTACCCGGCCTTACGGTAGATAGCCTTGATTTCCATATCAACGACTATGAGCTGATCAGCCAGGTATATGGCATACAGGTAGATGGTATCATGGGATATAGTTTACTGAGCAGGTATATTGTTACCATCGATTACGATACAGAAGAAATCGTCATCTATTCAAAAGGGAAATTTACTTATCCGAAAGGCGGACAACTGCTGAAACCGTCTCTCACACAAATACCGCTGATATCTGCCCCATTAAAAACGGGTCTCAGGACCATCAACAACCGCTATTATTTTGATACCGGCGCAGGCATGTGTTTATTACTTTCTTCCCAGTTTGTAAACGACAGCAGTGTACTACAGGGCAAAAGACGTCGTACCAAAAGAATGATCCAGACGGAAGCCCAGGGCCTGGGAGGTAAAATGACTATGTCGCTCACCACCATCAATGAATTCCGTATCGGCAATTACACCTTCCGGAATGTACCTACTTATATCTTCGACGATAAGACTAACGTTACCGCCTATCCTTTTCTGGGAGGCATGATCGGCAACGATTTGCTCAGACGTTTTAATATTACGCTCAACTACAGCAAGAAGGAAATATACATGACACCTAACTCGCATTTCCGCGATATGTTTGACTATTCCTACACTGGTTTGATCATTTACCTGATCAATGGCAAGGTAGAAGTAACAGATATCATCAAAGGGTCCCCGGCAGAAAAAGCGGGCTTCCGGAAAGGCGATATCATTATGGCTATCAACAATAACCTCGGCCCAAACCTCCAGCTATTCAGGGAAATTTTAAAGAACATTGGCACCAGGGCCGTTTGCCTGATCAGCCGTGATAAGGATCTAATCATCAAAAAGTTGCCAATAAAAAGCATACTTTGACGTTATTTGTGTCATGTGGCGTTTTTTATGGATAGTAACCGCGTTTTCTTGTAATGCCCTCCTGTCGGCCTATGCACAGCGTAGAAGCACCCCGGTAGCAGTAGTAAACGAAAACAAAAAACCGGTAGCAGTCATCCCTTTCCAACTGGTGGATAAACATGTAATCATTCCTGTACTGATTTCCGGCAGTACAGATACCCTTCGTTTTATATTCGACAGCGGCGCAGAAGTAACCGTACTCCATATCGCTACTGCCGACAGACTCCATCTGAAAAAAACAGCAGATGCCTATATGAGTGGCACCAATAACGCGATGGCACAAACGTCGGTAACAACCCTCAACGTATTGTACGTACAGGAACAGCGCCTGCCCTACGTAAAAGCCTACCTCGAAGACCTCAGCGATCTGGGGCCTGTAGACGGGATCATAGGCGTAGCCTTGATGAAAACCTATATTGTAAAAATTGATTACCGCAATCAACAGCTGGTACTATACAAAGCAGGTAAAACACCCACTGATAACGCCGGTAAGTTGCTGCATTTCCAACTGAATTTTACGACCCCGGTTATTGATGCTTCCATACAATTACCCAACGGTACCCGCTTGCCCGGCCACTACCATATTACCACCGGCGGCGACTATGGCATTCTTTTCAACTGGCCTTATGTGGATAAAAACAAACTCAATACCTTGCTGCCTACCGTCAATACTGACAGAGTACAGGATATGGTGAAAGTATTATACTACATCAATAGTTCGGTTCCCTCACTGGAAATGGGAGGCCACAGTATTAAAAATGTACCCGTTAGCTATAGCAAAGATATTGACGACCTGGGCGTATTCACGGAAATAGCCGGCTCCATTGGCTACGATATCTGGAAGGACTTTACCCTCACCATTAACTACGACCGGAAAGAACTATACCTGGAGTAAAGTAATGGTAATCGTCTGATACCATTCCCCAATTTTTTGCTAAAAGCGGGCCCTCAAACCCTAAAAGCTGTCAAAAGCTACCCGTAATTCCCTATTTTTACCATATTGACCAATAAAAAGATATGATTCATTATAATAAGTTTACGCTGGCAAACGGACTGAGAGTAATTGTTCATGAAGACCACACCACGCCAATGGCTGTCATAAATGTGCTGTATGATGTGGGTGCGAGGGATGAAAACCCTGCACAAACAGGATTTGCACACTTATTTGAACACCTCATGTTTGGCGGTTCCATCAATATTCCTTCTTATGATGAGCCCCTGCAAATGGCTGGCGGAGAGAACAACGCCTATACGACGAGTGACCTCACCAACTACTATATTCAGTTGCCTGCAGAAAATATAGAAACAGGCTTCTGGCTGGAAAGCGATCGTATGCTCTCCCTGGCATTTGATGAAAAGAGCCTGGATGTGCAACGCAAGGTAGTATCCGAAGAGTTTAAGGAACACTATATCAACAAACCCTATGGTGATGTGTGGCATAAAATGCGGGAGCTGTCCTACAGCACGCATCCTTATCGCTGGATGACCATAGGCAAGGAGTTGTCTCATATTGAAAATGCTAAACT
>NZ_DATCVJ010001093.1:0-4228 GCF_036566945.1 Chitinophaga sp.
GAAAGCTATAAAAACAAAGATCCGGACAGTCATAAGCTGTGCCGGATCTTTGTTTTTATAGCTTTCACTTTCTCAATTTTCAGCGTATATTTAAGTAACAACATTTTAAACCAAAATCTATCGCCATGAAGTCATTGTACGCTATGACGCTGGCGGGCGCTTTCCTTTTCTTACCCTTTTTGCTGCTCGCTCAGAATCACATTATTACAGGTAAAGTAACAACCGCCGGTACAACGGAGGCTATACCCGGTGTCACCGTCCAGATAAAGGGACACGCTTCTGGCACTGCTACCGGAGCCGATGGCACTTATCGGCTCAATGTATCCGATGTTAACAGTATCCTCGTTTTTACATCTGTAGGTTACCTGTTGCAGGAAATCCCATTGAACGGACGCACCACACTCGATATCCAGCTACAACCTGATACCCGTAACCTCGAACAGGTAGTGGTGACAGCGATGGGTATTAAAAAAGAAAAACGCGCACTGGGATATGCGGTCCAGGACGTAAGTGGGGTTGACCTGATGCAATCCAAGCAATCGAATGTAGTGAATGCACTACAGGGGAAAGCAGCCGGGGTACAGATTTCCAGTGGAGGCGGCGCACCAGGACAAGGTTCCCGTATCCTGATCAGAGGGATTAACTCACTCGATCCCAGCCGCGATGCCCAGCCCTTGTTTATCATCGATGGTATTACCATGGATAACAGTACCGACGTGGTGGGCAATAACGAAACCCGCGGTATGAGCAATGGTGCAGCAGACCTGAACCCCGATGATATAGAAAGTATCTCTATCCTGAAAGGTGGCGCCGCCACAGCATTGTATGGCTTACGTGCTGCTAACGGGGCATTGATCATTACCACTAAGTCAGGTAAGGCCGGTCGCCTGCGGGTCAACTTTAGCAGCACCGCCGGATTTGAAAGGATCGGCAAAACCCCCGATGTACAAAACACTTATAGTCAGGGCAACAATAGTATCTACGACAACCAAAGCTTCTGGCCCTCCTGGGGACCAACGGTGGCGGATGCACGAAAACTGGACCCTACCCATCCGGACGCGTTATACGATAAATACAAACAGGCTTATAATACCGGCAGCCAGTTCCGCAATACCCTGGGACTCTCCGGTGGTACCGAAAAAGTCGTATATGCGGCATCGTTATCCCAGTTCAACCAAAACGGAATTCTACCTTTTAGTAACTATAAAAACTACTCCGCCAGGGTGAGCGGAAGCGCCCAGGTAAGCGCAAAGTTCAAAATGGGAGTGTCCCTCAATTACATCAACTCCGGCGGTAACCGCGCTAATTTTGACCGGTACGGAGAGCAACTGGTCTACTGGTCCCCACGCTGGAATATGCGCGACTATATAAAAGATGATGGTACCCAGCAAACCTACGGTGCTACAGACAATCCCATATATACGGTGTACAGCAACCGTTTTGTAGATAATGTAAACAGGCTAATCGGGAATGTCAACTTTACCTGGTCTCCCTTTAAATGGCTGGATATCCTCTACAATGCAGGAACTGATACGTATAATAGTGGCATGACCCATGCCGCTCCCGGACCCAAAGGCACCGTGGGAGAAGTACCCAGCACCGACAATGATTTCGGGTTTGTAGATGAATACTCCATTTATAAGCGCGCGCTTTCTTCGACCCTGATCCTCAATTTCAAAAATAAAATCAGCTCCAAACTGAATTCCGACCTCAAAATCGGACAGGATATTTTGTCAAGGAAATTTAAACAGGTATCTGTCGAAGCAGATACACTGGATATACCAGACCTGCTGATCCTGCAGAATGCCAAAAAAATACTGGCTACGCAGAGCTTACAAAACTATTACCTGATGGGCATTTTCGCCGACTGGACCCTTAACTGGGATCGGTGGCTGTACCTGAACCTGACCGGCAGAACCGATATCAGCTCCTCGCTACCTACCGCTAACCGCGCTTTCTTTTATCCATCCGCCAGTTTGTCCTATCTCTTTACAGAACAGCTGAAAATCCCGGAAAAGATTTTGTCGTACGGTAAGTTGCGCGTTTCGTGGGCAAGGATTGGTAAAGATGCGGTACCCTATAATACCGGCTCCGGCTATATTCCGCTCGTAGATGGTCCCATCGGAGGCTCCGCCATCTGCTGGACCCGCGACGACCGGCTCGGAGACCCCGCCCTGAAACCGGAGTTCACCAATACCTTTGAGGCAGGAGCCGAGCTGCGCTTCCTGAACAACCGTTTAGGCGTAGACGTTACCTGGTATACTTCCAAAAGTACCGATCTCCTGATTCCGCTAAAGCTATCGAATGCAACAGGTTACGAGGACTACTATACCAATATAGGCTCCATTCGTAACAGAGGTGTGGAAGTATCATTGAATGCCACCCCGGTGAAAACAAAAAACTTCAACTGGGACATCCGGATCAATTTCTCCTCCAATCATAACGAAGTACTCAGTCTGGGTAATGGCTTAGATGAGATAGACGTCGCCGAACACTTCGGATACGCCGGTTCTACCGCTACCATGAAATATATTAAAGGTTACCCGGTGGGCGCCATCTTTGGCACCAGCTACCAGCGATATTATGGCAGCGACAAGGAAGATCCGCTGATGATCGATTACAGTAAACCCATGATCATCGGGCAAACCGGCAGCGGAGCAGGTTTTCCATTGATCAACAGTACGCAGAAATATCTCGGCAACTCCCAACCTAAATGGATAGGGAGTATAAACAACACCTTTAGCTATGGTCCGTTCAGCTTATCGCTGTTGATTGATACCCGGCAGGGAGTCAAGAAATACAACCAGCTGGCCAATTTCCTGGCGGCCTTCGGTGAATCGGCTGTTACCGGTAATCGCGCCGAGCAGACGGTATTTCCCGGCGTGCTGGCAGATGGTACTGCCAACACCCAGAAAGTATATTTGCAACAGGCTAAAGGTCCTGACGGACGTAATTATGGTGCAGGATATTATCGCAACGTATATCGTGGGGTAACCGAAAACTTTGTGGAAGATGCGGCCTGGGTCCGGTTGCGCACCCTGAGCTTTACCTATCTGTTGCCAACCGGCCTGCTCAGCGCCACACACCTGATTTCCGGCGCCAGCATTACCCTGACAGGTAATAACCTCTGGCTGCACACCAATTACAGCGGCTTCGATCCGGAGTCCAGTTCTAATAGCTCCGGTAGCAACGTGGATGCTTTTGCAGGATTCACGTACCCGACTACACGTAGTTTCCTGGCCACCCTTCAAGTTACTTTCTAAAACTGTTGATGATGAAAAAACTACTCACCATATTAATATATGTATCCTGCCTGGGGATCCTGTTTCCGGGTTGCGACAAATCACTCGATATCAATAATAATCCCAATCAGGCCACCGTTCCGCCGTTAAATGGGTTATTGGTTTCCGCTACTTACCACACGGCCACCAATGTGTACGAGGTCAGTAACATCACGTCCTACCTGGTGCAATACCTGGCGTCGCCCAATTCCGACGGCGCTACGGATACCTATCAGGTGACCGACTACAGTAACACCTGGAAGTTATTATATGATAACATGACGGATATCCATGACCTGATTGACCAGGCAGGCAAAGAAGGAGCCGCGCGACACGTGGGAGCCGGCGAAGTAATGATGGCTATTAACCTGGAAATGCTCAACGACTTATGGGGCAGCGTTCCTTACACCAGTGCCTTTAATGCGCGCATTATTCAACCTCCCTATACAGGCGACGATAGCGTGTACACCTACTGCATATCCTTACTGGATGATGGTATTCAGCAGCTGAAAAGAGCAGATACCAGGTACGAGCTGGATGCTAACAAAGACCTCCTGTTTGGTGGAAACACCAATGCATGGATCAAAACAGCTTACGCGGTAAAAGCACGCATCCTCAATCATATTACTAAAAAGACGACCTACGATGCCGCCGGCGTATTGGCTGCATTGTCAAATGCTTATACCACTAATGCGGATGATGCCCAGATGTTGCAGTTTCAGTCACTCAGTCCATGGAATGCGGCCGCGATTAATAACATTAATAATAGTCTGGACGGCTGGCTCAGTGCTCATTATGTAGATGCTATGAACGGGAAGACTTACGGCGTATTTGATCCCCGTTTGCCGTTGATTACAGATACCACTCAATTTGGTGACTACCGGGGTACCATCAACGGCGCTGGTAGGGTAGGATCGGGTACGGACCAGGAAGAATGCTATTTATCT
>NZ_DATCVJ010001094.1:0-1605 GCF_036566945.1 Chitinophaga sp.
TTCGTAAAGAATAATTCCTGCGGCCACCGATACGTTAAACGACTCGAAGTTACCGGCCATGGGTATACGAAACAATACATCAGATGCTTTGATCAGTGCGGGGTAAACGCCTTTATCTTCCGATCCCATAATAACGGCTACCGGCTCTTTCAGGTCACAATCATACAGCTTGATGTCGGTTTCCATTTCACTCGCCAGTACTTTGATACCGTTGAGATGCAGGGTATCAATCGCTTTATTCAGGCTGTTAACACGGCAAACGGAAATTTTTTCCAGGGCACCTGCAGAGGATTTCACCGCCTCTTCATTCAATGCGGCAATACCTTTATCGGGAATAATGATGGCCTGAGCGCCGCAACAAACGGCACTGCGGGCAATCGCGCCTATATTACGTACATCTGTAATACCATCCAGGATCAGGAACAACGGTGTTTCTCCCTGGTCTATTACATGAGAAATCACATCCTGTAAATCCAGGTAAGTAACATTACCTGCAATACCTACCACGCCCTGGTGGTTGGCTTGTGTAAGCCCGTTGAGCTTTTCTACCGGTACATAGTTAACCGGAATATTATTCGCCAGCGCCATTTCCCTTATTTGCGGGATGATTTCTCCCGTGGCAGTGCGCAGCATAAAAATGCGCTCAATAGACTTACCGGAGCTTAATGCTTCCAGCATAGGCTGCCGGCCAATAATCATGGTAGATTGCTTTGGCCGCTGCGTGGCATATTTTTTAGGGCCGCTCTGCCCTTCTCTTCTTTCACCTTTGAAAGCGTTAAATTTCCTTTCCATGTGCTGCAAAGGTAACGGGTTTATTTGTTTAATAAGCCTTCATAGCCCATGAGCTTCACTTTTTGTATGGCCGCTACCGATAAGGAATCGGTGATTTCAAAGTCTTTTACCATACGGTAGGCTTCTTCAAAAGGTATTTTTTTTACATATAACTGCTCCGTATCTTCCGGCTCTGCCTCCCGCTGCTCCAGCCCTCTGGCCAGAAATACCACCCCTTCTTCATCGGAAACGGAGTTCGACAAGTCTATCCGGGTAATCACTTCCCAATGTGCCGCCACCAACCCGGTTTCTTCCAGCAGCTCCCTTTGGGCGCTGTCCAACGGATCTTGTCCCAATGGGCCACCACCTTCCGGGATTTCCCATGTAAATCGCTGTAAAGGAAAACGATACTGCCCTACCAGGTAAATATTCATCTCCTCATCCAGGGCTACCACGCCTATGGCCAGGTTCTTAAAATGTACCACACCATAAATACCGGCACCACCCGCCGGATTCAAGCCTTCATGATGCCATATACTGATCCAGTTATTATCGTATCTCGTTTCCCTGGAATGAATGGTCCAGGGGTTCTTCGTTGTATCCATGTTTTGTTGAGGAGCGAAGGGGAGCGCCTGCGGCGCTTGTCTTTATTCAGGATTAAACTGATTTTGATGATTGGGATGATTTTTTTTAAATCTTCTCAATAAATTTTATTCAGAGTGATAAATATCTTTATCACTCTGAATAAAATTAAAATCATCAAAATCATCAAAATCAGTTTAATCCTGAATAAAGACAAAGGCCGAAGGCCTTCCCCTCCGCTATTATTTTTTA
>NZ_DATCVJ010001095.1:0-12404 GCF_036566945.1 Chitinophaga sp.
TTCCACCCAAAATGGGTAGTGTTGGCAACAGTCATATTGCTGGCTGTAGCCGGATTTATTTATTACCAATGGCGTCCATCCGGTAAAATGCTGGAATACACCAATCATACCGGACATATTGATACACTCCGCCTGGCAAAAAACAGCCGGGTGATTACCAATAAAGAAACGACTATCGCCTATGCGGCCAGGTTTGATGTAACACCGGAGTTGCAGGTGGTTAACGGTGACGCCTATTTTGAAATCAATCAGCAGGGGCGCATCCGGATGCAGCTGGATGAGCACACTATTTTATACGCGGCGAATGCAGTATTTAATGTGCACAAAACGGCTACTATCTCCCAGGTATTGGTGGTGAAGGGTAGAGTTACCCTTGTACCGGATAAGGGCAATAAACTACAGTTAACGGCCAATATGCAGGCGAAACGGGAGCTACACCATCCGTTGCAAAAGAAAACGGTGAAAAGTCAATCGCAGCTGGCCTGGAAAACAGGGCATCTGAAGTTTCGTAATATTCCTTTGGAAGAAGTGCTGGATGGCGTAAATGGCTATTATGGTCTTGAAATCCTGTTGCCACCCTCTGCCGGTAATCTGTATAAACGCCGGCTCACCGCAGATTTTGAGAATAAATCTGCTGATGAGACATTGGTCATGTTACGCAAAATGCTGAATGTGCCTATCGTAAAGGACAGTGCCAACAGGTATTATGTAAGCATGAAATAGGCGTGCAGACTAGTCCAGTTTTAAACCTGCATTTAATTTTTTGAGAATAGTTTTCAGCTCAGTCAGTGCGTCTGTGCCGATAATACTTTCGTACAAGGCCTGTATTTCATCTACTCCTTCATACGCGTTGATCATAAAGTCTTTTCCTTTTTCGGTGAGGAAAATTACGCTGGCACGGTTATCAGTATCGTGTTTACGGGTGCTGATATAGTTTTCTGCTTCCAGGTTTTTCACCACCTTACTCATGGCTTGTTTGCTGATACGGGCTTTTCTGGCGAGGTCGTTGTTGATGGTACCCTGTGGGTCGATGTGCACAAGCAGTACCATGTCGCCCAGCTTAAAATTTTTGTATCCGCGTTCCTGAACTCTTTGCGTAATACGCTGGTCTATATCTTTTTTGAACAGGTTGATCAAACGGGCAAGGCTATCAGGTCTTTTGGCCAGGCATGCCTCGTATCTCGCATCTACAGTTGCGCTCATCGTATTGTAGGTTTAGTAAAAATGTACAGTTGATAAAATCTCGTATCCTGATGCAATGCTACAAAAAAGCAGCGATTTTTACGATTATAAAAAGAAAGACCCACCATAATGGGTGGGCCTTTTTAATATTTTGATAAAGCAGTGGTATTTGTACGCGTAATCAGCCATTACGGTATATGTTCAAAAACGCTTTCTGCCCTGGTGTAACATCTCAGTCCGACGATGGTATTGCTTATCCCCACCTTTACTCTTTGTGCAGACCTGATGCTGGTAGATGTCAGTCAATCAGAGCCTAGAGCCCCCGCGATGCCCATTTCCAGGCCGCGCAGCTCTGCCAGTCCGCGTAAACGGCCGATGGCGCTGTAGCCAGGATTGGTTTTTTTATGGAGGTCATCCAGCATCTGGTGGCCATGGTCCGGCCGCATAGGAATGGAAACATTGCGGCGTTTCATGGTGGTGAGGATGTTTTTCACTACGGCAAACATGTCTACATCGCCCTCCAGGTGGTTAGCTTCGTGGAAGTTGCCCAACGCATCCCGCTGTGTGCTGCGGAGATGGATGAAGTGAATATGATCCCCCAGGCGTTCTATCATACCCGGCAGATCATTGTCTGCCCGTACGCCATAGGACCCGGTGCAGAAGCATAAGCCATTGGCTGCGTAAGGGGCTGCTATCAGCAGTTCCCGTGCATCCTGTTCGGTGCTTACCACACGTGGCAGGCCGAAAATCGGAAATGGAGGATCATCCGGGTGGATGGCCAGTTTTACACCTGCTTCTTCTGCAATAGGGGCTATTTGTTGCAGGAAATAGAACAGGTGCAGTTTCAGCTGGGTGGCATCAATGCCTCTGTATTTATCTAATGCGGCCTGGAACTGTTGCAGCGTAAAGCTTTCTTCAGATCCGGGTAATCCGGCAATAATATTTTTTTGTAACAGTGCACGGTCTTCATCGGTCATGCTGTCGAAATGTTCTTTCGCACGGGCAATGTCGTCGTCGCTGTAATCTTTGGCTGCTTCCGGTCTTTGCAACATGAACAGGTCAAACGCCACGAAGGCTGCTTTTTCAAAACGCAATGCTTTGGAGCCGTCTTCTACGGTGTAAGAAAGGTCAGTGCGGGTCCAGTCCAGTACCGGCATAAAGTTGTACGTGACAGTACGTATGTCGCATGCAGCCAGATTACGCAGGGTTTGCTGGTAGTTGTTGATGTAATCTCTAAACTGACCACTCTGCGTTTTGATATCTTCATGCACCGGCACACTTTCTACGACTGACCAGGTAAGACCTGCCGCTTCGATGATGGCTTTCCGCTTTAAAATCTCTTCTATCGTCCATACCACGCCATTAGGTACATGGTGCAATGCGGTAACGATTCCAGTAGCGCCAGCCTGTTTTATATCAGACAAGCTTACCGGATCATTAGGCCCGTACCATCGCCATGTCTGTTCCATTCTCAGCATAATGCAAATACGTTTAGTAAATCCAGAATTTCTAATTCCAAACCTCAAAAATATAATCTATCCACACATATACAAACTTTGATTTTAAATTTTAGGGGTATCTGCGGTAATGAGCACGATCATGAGGTCCATTACATTGGTTTGGGTAGGCCCTGTAATCATTAACCCGCCTGCTTTTGAGAAGAAATGCCACGCGTCGTTGTTTTGTAAAAAACTATTTGCGTCCAGCTGCATATTTCTGGCATTTTGCATCGTTGATGCATCCACGATAGCTCCTGCTGCGTTGGTAGGTCCATCGCTGCCATCGGTGCCTCCGCTTAAAAAAGTGAGTGTAGGATGTGATGCGAGTGCGATGCCTGCTGCCAGCGCCAGCTGCTGATTGCGGCCACCAAGGCCGGTTCCGGTGATGGTTACCGTGGTTTCGCCGCCAGCCAGCAAACAGGCAGGGAGTGGTCCCCGATAGTTGAGCGCCGTTTGTATGAGTGTGGCAGCTACCGTATGTGCATCACCGGTAGTGGTATCCGATAACAGTAACGGATGATAGCCCAGCTCCCGGGCCTTGCCGGCAGCGGCTTCCAGTGCTATGCGATTGGTGCCGGCCAGGTAGTTATGCACCTGCGCAAAATGATGATCACCCGGTTTAGGCGTTTCCGGTAGTTGACCGGTCATGCCGTTTTCGATATGTTGGAGGAGTGGAGCGGATATTTTTTCCGGGAGATGATATTTGCGGAGTACCGCCATGGTATCGGCAAAGGTAGACGGGTCGGGCACAGTAGGTCCTGACCCTATCACACTCAGGTCATCACCCACTACGTCGCTCAGGATCAGCGTACATAACGTTGCCGGATATATGCTTTTGGCGAGTTGCCCGCCTTTGATGGCCGACAGATGTTTACGCACCACATTCATTTCCCGGATATCAGCACCACTTTTGAGCAAGGCTTCAAACAATTGTTGTACTTCCGGGAGTTGACTGCCTGCTGGTACATCCGCCAGCAGCGCGGACGCACCACCCGATAAAAGGAAAATAACCAGGTCCTGCGGCTGCACCTGCCCGGCTATGGCCAGCAGTTTAACAGAGGCGGCTACACTATTTTGATCCGGTACCGGATGCCCGGCTTCCAGCAAAGAAAGCTGTTGTAACGGTAACGCATGCCCGTATTTGGTGATCACCGTACCTTGTAGCGGAAAATGGGGCAGCAGTATTTTTTCCAGTTCCTGTGCCATCGCGGCAGCAGCTTTGCCCGCCCCCATGACCCATACATGGGCGCCCTCCGGAATCGCATAATCATCTCCCGAAATAGTAATCACACGGGAGGCCGGCTGCACCTGCACATTTTTCCGCATCAGCTCCTGCGGATGCACCGCCGCTACGGCATGCAAAAAAATATCTTTTATATCAGCTGTTGTCATCCGTTTCGGAAATAAAAAAAGCAGTGAGTACACTCACTGCTCACAGGTTATCAATAAATTATTTATTGTCTGGCCGTCGAATCCTTCGTCTCTTTCTTCACTCGCTTCTTCTCCATTTTTTGTTCGAGTTGATCCTTTTTATTCATTTCCCAGTCGTTCCACTTTTTATACTGCGAGGCAGTAAACACCATTTTAAAACGTTGGCTGCGCTCCGAATCCAGTGCTTTGAACTGGGTCATCTTTTCTTTTTTAGTGAGCGAAGTATCGGTTTTTACCGCATCCATCCGGCGCACAATATCTTCATTGATCACATAGATCTTTTTTGACTGCTCCTTATTTAAACCAAGTTTATGAGAGATTTTATCTGTTATTTTATCAGCCCTGCCTTCTGCCGTCCAGCGGCCTGTTGAAGTAGTACTATCTTTTACCTGGGCAACAGCAGTCGTCGTCATCACAACAAAAAAACAGGCTAGCAGCACCTGTGTATAAACGGAAATAAACTTCATAGTCAGCAAATATTAGACGAATTTAAACAAACTTAAGGTGTAATCCCCTGTCAAATTATCCCTTTTTCGTGTGAATCCAAAATTTTAGGATCCCCTTACCATTCATAAAAAATATCCGTTTTTATTAAACTCCGCCTTAATGATTTACTACATTTAACGAATCAACTGAATCTGAACCGAAAAATAAAAGATTTACATGAAAAGAGCTTTTGAGAAACCCGGGATAGCCCTGCTATCACGGTGTATTACCTATGCCATGAAGCGGTACCGCAGTCAGGTGGTTTTGCTGGCGCTACTCGCTACAGGCACCTACGCCAGCGCACAGGAAACTTTTCCTGTAAACGGTATTGCCGATCCCCGCGAAGGATGTTTTGCCTTTACACATGCCACTATTGTAAAGGATGCACAAACCATCCTGCAAAATGCGACCCTCGTTATCCGTGATGGAAAAGTGATAGATGCCGGTCCGGCTGCCACTGTCCCGAAAGATGCGGTGGTACTCGATTGTAAGGGAAAGTACATTTACCCTTCCTTCGTGGATATTTACAGCAGCTATGGGTTGTCTGAACCCAAGAAAGGCGGCTCCGCCTGGAATGCAGCTCCCCAGTTCCTGTCGAACACCAAAGGTGCATATGGCTGGAATCAGGCCATCAAAAGTGAGGTAAATGCCGTGGACTTGTTTTCGGGAGATGATGATAAAGCGGCTCCATTACGGGAAGCCGGTTTTGGTACGGTGCTCACCCAGCAGCCGGATGGTATCGCCCGCGGTACTGCCGCCCTGGTGACCCTGGCCACAGAAAAAGAGAATAAGGTGATCATTCGTGAAAAAGCCGCCGCTATCTATTCGTTCGATAAGGGCACGTCTACACAAAATTATCCCAACTCCCTCATGGGTTGTATCACTTTGCTGCGCCAAACTTATCTGGATGCACAATGGTATAAATCCCAGCCGGCCAAAGAAGGTGTGAACCTTAGTTTGCAGGCATGGAATGCCAACCAGCAACTGCCGCAACTGTTTGAAGCCGCCGATAAATGGGATGTACTCCGGGCCGATAAAATAGGCGATGAATTTGGCATACAATATATCATTAAAGCCAGTGGTAACGAATACCAGCGCATCGCAGAAATGGCCGCCACCAAAGCTGCTTTCGTATTGCCGCTGAATTTCCCCGGCGCCATCGACATGGAAGATCCGGCCGATGCCCGCTTTGTTTCCCTGTCCGAGATGAAACACTGGGAAATGGCCCCCTCAGAACCCGGCGCTTTCGAAAAAGCCAATATCCCTTTCTGCTTAACAGCAGCGGATCTGAAAGACGTGAAACAATTTATGGCCAATGTACGTAAAGCCATCACATATGGGCTTAGTGAACAAAAAGCACTGGAAGCATTAACAAAAACACCCGCCACCCTTTTAAAAGCATACGATAAAGTAGGTAGCCTCGAAGCCGGCAAGCTTGCTAACTTCCTCATCACTTCCGGCCCCATCTTCAGTGAAAAAACCATCCTGTACCAAAACTGGGTACAAGGTAATCGCTATGTGATCAAAGCAGATGGCTGGGACGATATTCGTGGCATCTATACCGTTACGCTCACGCCGGGCAACAGCTACAGCGTGGAAGTAAGGGGTACTGCCAGCGCACCACTGCTGTCTGTTTTACAGAAAGATACACTCCCCGGTCGCATCGATGTAAATGGAAAACTGGTGTCGATGTCTTTGCCACTGGCTAAAAACAGCCAGCGCAGCATTCGATTGAGCGGTATTATCAGCGGTAGCAACTGGACCGGCACCGGTTCCGACACCAGCGGTAACATTGTAAAATGGACGGCTGCATTTGTGAAAACAGCACCGGAGAAAGCTGATTCTGTAAAGAAAAATACCGCCGTCACTTTAGGTCCGTTACTATATCCATTCAATGGCTACGGCTGGGAGAAGCTGCCTAAACAGGAAGATCTCCTCATCAAAAATGCTACGGTATGGACCAACGAAAAAGAAGGGAAGCTCGAAAATACCGATGTATTACTTCGCAACGGAAAAATTGCACAGATAGGTAAAAACCTGTCTGCCGGCAATGCCCGCGTAATTGATGGTACCGGCAAACACTTGTCTGCCGGCATTATCGACGAGCATTCACATATCGCCATCAGCAGAGGCGTGAACGAATCATCGCAATCTGTGACGGCAGAAGTGCGGATTGCAGACGTATTAAATCCTGATGACATCAACATTTACCGGCAACTGGCCGGCGGCGTTACCGCTTCCCATTTATTGCATGGCAGCGCCAACGCCATCGGCGGACAATCACAGCTGATCAAACTCCGCTGGGGACAAAATGCGGAAGACCTGAAAGTCACCAACTGGGATCCTTTCATCAAATTTGCATTGGGTGAAAATGTGAAACAATCCAACTGGGGTGATCGTAACACCGTACGTTTCCCACAGACCAGGATGGGGGTTGAACAGATTTATGTAGATGCGTTTACCCGTGCCCGTGATTATGAAAAACAAGGTCCCGGCAAACGCCGTGATCTGGAACTGGACGCACTCGTGGAAATATTACATCAGCAACGCTTTATTACCTGTCACTCTTACGTGCAGAGCGAAATTAATATGCTGATGCATGTGGCCGACAGCTTCCATTTCCGTGTAAATACCTTCACACATATCCTGGAAGGCTACAAAGTAGCAGACAAAATGAAAGCACATGGCGCCGGTGCAGGTACCTTCGCCGACTGGTGGGCATATAAAATGGAAGTGCAGGATGCCATCCCTTACAACGCCGCCATCATGCACAACGTAGGCGTAGTAACGGCCATCAACTCTGATGATGCTGAAATGGCCCGTCGCCTCAACCAGGAAGCCGCCAAAACCATTAAATATGGCGGTGTAAGCGAAGAAGATGCGCTCAAAATGGTGACCATCAACCCCGCTAAATTGCTGCATGTGGATAGCCGCATGGGCAGTATTAAAGTAGGAAAAGATGCCGACGTAGTGTTGTGGAGCGATAATCCGCTGAGCATATACGCCAAAGCAGAGAAAACCATCGTAGATGGTATCGTGGAATTTGACCGCGACAACGACGCGCTGTTACGTAAACGAATCACCGCAGAGCGCAACCGCCTCACGCAACAGCTGCTGGGAGAAAAGAAAAAAGGTACGCCTACGAAAAAAGCGTCTTTCGTGCCGGATGAAATGTACCACTGTGAAGACTTGCAGGGTGGACACCAGACAGCCATTGGTGATTAAGCAACTATTTGAAACATTTTAAGCTCACTGCAAATGCAAACAGCGATGAAAAGAAATATCTTATTATTCAGCCTGGCGATGGGGTTACATACCGCATCTGCACAGGAAACTATATCTCCGGCGGCTCCACAGGATAAGCCAATATACCTTACCAATGCCACTATTCATGTGGGCAACGGAGAAGTGATCAACAACGGCACCATTGCATTCAGCAAGGGAAAAATCACCGCAGTAGGCGGTAATGTACCTGCCGCTGGTAGCGATGTTACCGTGGTAGACCTGAAAGGACAACATGTGTACCCCGGCATTATTGCGCCGGAATCCAAACTGGGCCTGGTGGAATTTGAAAGCGTGCGCGCTACTATTGATGCGAAGGAAGTAGGTGAAATAAATCCCTCTGTACGATCTATTATCGCGTACAATGCAGATTCTAAAGTGATCAACACCCTGCGCTCCAACGGAATCCTGCTGGCACAGGTAACGCCGGAGGGAGGGATCATCAGCGGCGCTTCTTCTGTAGTACAACTCGACGCCTGGAACTGGGAAGATGCTGCCTATAAAACAGATAACGCCTTACATTTTTACATCCCCAGCCTGTTGCCCGTTGCCAACGAAGGTCGCCGTGGCGGGGGCACTCCTCCGGCAGATCGGCTGAAGGTGGCTATGGAGCAGATTGAAAACGTAAGAACATTTTTCCGCGCCGCCAAAGCCTATCAGCAGGAAGCCAAACATGCCGCAACCAATCTGAAATTTGAATCTATGCGCCGGCTGTTCACCAAAGAACAGCAGCTGTTTATTCACTGTGACCTGGTAAAGGAAATGCTGATTGCCGTTGATTTTGCAAAAGAATTTAATGTAGATGTGACCATCGTGGGTGGCACAGATGCCTGGCTCATAGCAGACATCCTCAAACAAAATAATGTGCCGGTGATTTTAGCGCAGCCACATAGTTTGCCGGTTATGCAGGACGACGATATAGATCAGCCTTATAAAACCGCGGCGTTGCTGCAGAAAGCCGGCGTGCTGTTTTGCCTCAGCAACGAAGGTTTCTGGCAACAGCGCAACCTGGGTTTTGAAGCCGGTACTGCAGGTACCTATGGTCTCAGCAAAGAAGAAGCCCTCACCGCTGTGACGCTGAATGCCGCTAAAATATTAGGGATCGATAAAATAACAGGTTCCCTGGAAACCGGTAAGGATGCTAATATTGCCATCAGTACCGGTGATATACTGGATATGAAATCCAGTGTGGTGACAAAAGCATTTATTCAGGGAAGAGAAATTAACCTGGATAATAAACAGAAGCAATTGTATGAGAAGTATGAGAAGAAGTATGGATTGAAATAATATGGGGTGAGTATAAAAAAAGAAAGGCTGGTAGCGATACCAGCCTTTTCTGTTGTATGAGTGAAGATTATATCGTTTTGATAACGATGTATTCTTTTCCTTTTTGTAACAGGATGTATTTATCTCTCAACAAGGAATCTGTATTAACAATCATATCAATACCTGGTACTTTTACTTTATTTACGCTGACGCCGCCGCCCTGTACCATCTTACGGGCTTCACTTTTGCTGGGAAGTAAGCCGCTTTCAGCTAACAGGCTAACAATATCTTTACCTGCCTCAATTTCAGCCCTGGCTACTTCATACTTACGAACATTGTTCAGCAGATCCGTCAGGTCCTCTTCAGAAAGTGAGGACAATAGTGCTGCCGTATTTTTATTGAACAATATGGAAGATGCTTCTACTGCAAAATTGTAATTTTCTTCGCCATGAATGAATGTGGTAACTTCTTTGGCCAGGCGTTTTTGCAGGAGCCATTGTCCCGGATCTTTTCTATGTTCTTCAATCAAAGCATCCACTTCGGGTTGTTCCATGAAGGTGAATATCCTGATATAGCTTTCTGCATCTGCATCTGTTGTTCTCAGCCAGAACTGGTAGAACGCATAAGGAGACGTACGTTTAGGATCCAGCCATACCGTACCTGATTCGGTTTTACCGAATTTGGTGCCATCTGCTTTTTTAATCAGCGGACAGGTAAAAGCAAAAGCCTCACCGCGGGCTTTACGGCGCACCAGTTCAGTACCGGTAACGATGTTACCCCACTGATCCGAGCCACCCATCTGCAGTTTACAGTTTTTAGCAGTATACAAATGATAGAAATCGTAACCCTGTATCAGTTGATAGGTAAATTCTGTGAAAGACATCCCGTTGTCGCCTTCGATCCGTTTTTTAACGGAATCTTTAGCCATCATATAGTTTACGGTGATGTGTTTACCGGTATCGCGAATAAAGTCGAGGAAGGAAATGTGTTGGAACCAGTCGAAGTTATTCACCATTTCTGCCGCATTGGGTTTGGCAGGATCAAAGTCCAGGAAGCGTTCCAGCTGTGCTTTGATACCATTCACATTTTTTTGCAGGGTATCCAGGTCCAGCATTTTTCTTTCTTCCGCTTTAAAGGAAGGGTCGCCTACCATGCCGGTAGCGCCGCCCACCAGTGCCAGGGGCTTATGTCCTGCCTTTTGCAGGTGCACCAGCAGCAGAATAGGCACCAGGCTACCGATATGCAATGACTCCGCAGTAGGGTCAAAACCAATATAAGCAGTGGTCATTTCCTTTTGCAGTTGCTCTTCCGTACCAGGCATCATATCCTGTAGCATACCCCGCCAGCGCAGTTCTTCTATCAGATTCATGATTTTAATAACAATTTTTGCAAACCTACATAAAATTAACAGGATTCGCCGATTTTAAGGGGCGGAGGACAGATCTGACAAATATCCAGTAAATTTATAGTAGCCGCCAGCCGGCTCATTCATCCATCATTGTGTTGATTCATAAGATATCAATTTTTCATCTTCCCCAAAACACCTTGTTTTATGAAAAGTGTACTCCTCTTTTTATTACCCCTCTGTAGCATCACGCCGCTTCTGGCACAGGATTGTAAAGGTTTTTATTACCTGCTGAACAACGCCGAAATTGAAATGACCGTATATGATGGCGGCGGTGCCGCCGTAGGTAAAACCATCTACAAGATCAACAGTGTACATAAAGACGGTGACGGCATCGGCTCTGATTTTTCCAATACCTATTATGACAAGAGCAATAAGGCCGTAACCACCGGCGCGGGGCATTTTAAATGCAGCGGTAACAGTGCCGCCATAGACATGAAAATGAGTATTCCGGCTATGCCAGGCATGAACGACACCAAAATGGAAGGTAAGGCTAACGCTGCTTTCCTGGATTATCCTTCGAATATGCAGGTAGGACAGGAGCTTTCCGGCGGTTCCTACGAAATGAAGAGTAATGTAAAAGGAATGGACATGGAACTCCGCTATACCATCAAAAACAGAAAGGTAACCGGAAGGGAAAATGTCAGCACTGCCGCCGGTAGCTGGAACTGTTATGTGATCACCTATGATCTTGATTTTCAGATGACCATGATGAGCAAAGTAATGCCCATGAAATTTAGCGCGGTGGAATGGTATGCCCCGGGCTTTGGTCCGGTAAAAACGGCATCTTCCAAAGATGGGAAAAAGATGGGAGGTACTTTAATAACAGCGTTGAAGAAGTAGATAGCTGATAAAGGAGGAGAGGCTGATTAAAAGGCGTGGGCAGGGGATTTCCTGGTGCTGCCTTTTAATCAGCCTCTCTTTTATATATTTTTCAGGCATTTCGCTAAACTATCCCTCCAGTAAGGAATAGTGATGCCGAAGGTGCTTTTTATTTTTTCCTTATTTAATACGCTGTACCACGGGCGTTTTGCAGCCGTTTTATACTTGTCGGAGGTAACCGGGAAGATGGTAGTCGTTGCGCCGGTCATCTCTTTAATTGCTACTGCGAAATCGTACCAGCTGGCTACGCCCTCATTGCTATAGTGATATACGCCTCCGATGGCAGCATCCGTGTTGGCTGCTTTGTATTGCAATATATCGAGGATGGTTTTGGCCAGATCACCTGCATAAGTAGGCGTACCTGTTTGATCAAATACAACGGTTAATTCCTGTTTTTCCTGCATCAGGTCCTTCATACGCTTAGCGAAGTTTACCGCGTACTCTGAGTAAAGCCAGGATGTACGGAGTATAATGGTATCTGCACTAAAGCCTGCTGCTGCCGCTTCCCCACGTACTTTGGACGCGCCATAAATGCTCTGTGGATCCGTTTCATCTGTTTCTGTATAAGGCACATTTTGTTGGCCGCTGAATACATAATCAGTAGAAATATGCAGTAACTGTGTTTGATGTTGTTCGCAGATTTCTGCGAGGCTCAGCACTGCCTGGAAATTCAACAAAAAAGCATTGTCTTCATCTCCTTCTGCTTTATCAACCGCGGTATAAGCAGCGCAGTTGATACAGGCATCAATTTGTTGGGCAGAGAAATAAGCTGCCAGCGCATCTGCATTCGTGATATCCAGGTCCTGGTAATCGGTAAATAACAGGTTAAATTGTGGATAAGCGCCGGCAACCTTTTGTAAGGACTGTCCTAATTGACCGTTTCCACCGGTAACGAGAATATTTTTCATAGCAAATGATCAGCTGTTAAAAATAAAATTATGATGTATGTCTGCCAGTGTTGGCAGAATAAG
>NZ_DATCVJ010001096.1:0-2962 GCF_036566945.1 Chitinophaga sp.
AATTTTTTAAATTCGCTCATTAGTTATCGTTTAAGTGTGGTAACTCAAACTTAACTAATATGGGTGGTTCTTTGGAACTGCCCTTTTTTTGTACCTTCTAATTAAGATTTACCCGGACAACAATGACTTACTATCATGAAAAAAAACCGACATAACTTCATCTGATTAACATTCTTTCAAGAAGGTAAGTATCGCACTTGAAAGTAAAGTACCTCCAATCACGAAACCCCGGCAAGTTTGCGTAAAAATTAGAAGAATGAAACGAACATTGTATTTACTGGCGCTATGCATTTTGGGCATTGCCACAACGGAATTTGGCGTAATAGGCATTTTGCCGCAGATAGCGGCGCATTTTCGGGGCACGATTGACAGGGCCGGTTGGCTGCTAAGTGGGTTTGCGTTGGTAATAAGCATTAACATTAGCATTAGCATTAGCTGGAGTACACTTACTATTATACACGGCTGGTACCTGTAAGGAAGCAATGATCCCCATTATTATCATCTGTGGCTTTATCCATACCGACGGTTTCCTCATCAAGAACTTCAACGTCACTTCCGCAGCACCGGAAGCACCGGAGTTCGTGAACAGCATCTTTGACTTCCTGCGGCAACCTCGCGGCCACGATCGGGGCAATCGCTGGCGGGGTCACCATCGCGAAAACCAACATCCACGACATCACATTCACCACCATCTCCTTGCCTGCACTCGCTACCACCGCATGCCCAAAAACAAAAAGATAACACTAACTTAAACCCCCCGCAACCACAAATCGCCTATTTTGCCTCGCGTTGTTAAAACAAATCCATGCAGAGTCAAGATACCGAGTTGCTCCATCTTATCCGTGCCGGTGACCAGAAAGCTTTTGAAAGGTGTTTCAACCGTCACTGGCCGGTATTATATGCTTTTGCGTTTAAGATTCTGGGCAATGCCGATGATGCGAAAGATGTAGTTCAACTGGTATATATTTCGCTTTGGTCGCGGCGGGAGCGGTTGAACATTAAAGGCCCGCTGGAGAGTTACCTGTTGCAGGCGGTCCGGTTTCAGTCGTTAAAAAAGTTGCAGGAGATCATGAACCGTCCGGAGGAACTGGACCGGGTACAGGAATATATTTTGCCGGTATTAAATAGTATTTGGGAGAAGATGGAGGAGGCGGATGTATTCAGGGAGATGGAGGAACAATTGAATACGTTGCCCGTAAAAACGAAGGAGATCTTTCTCTTGAGTCGTCGTCATCATTTATCGATTACAGAAATTGCCCAAAAATTAAATCTCTCTGAAAAAACAGTGAGAAACCAGCTACACCTTGCGCTGAAGGCTTTGCGGCATCATATTGCCATGGCCATGTTACTGATAGAAATCATCAGTTAATAATTCCTTAACGTACTTCTTCGGGACAAGCACCCCTTGTAAAGGAACATATCTATAGAAGCATGTTCCGGATGAATATATCACAGTTTAAAAGAATGGTCGATAACTACCTGGCGGGAAATGCCTCCCGCAGGGAGGCAGCTATTTTGCAGCACTGGCTCGATAAGGCTATGGCGGAGAAAGAGCTGCCGGCCGATGCGGAGTTGCACCGGCAGCAGGTGCTGGACAACCTGCGGTTAGCGATCTACGAGCCCCGCAAAACCAGTATCTGGAAATATAGTATGGCAGCGGCGGCGGGTGTATCGTTGTTGGTGGCGGCTACGGTGTATCGCTTTGAGCTGCAGGATTGGCTCAGCCCTGTACCTATTGAAATGGTGACGGCGCTGAAGTACCAGGTGAAGAAGGTAGTACTGCCGGATAGTTCGGTGGTAGTATTAAACGGCGGCACCACCCTGATGTATCCCAAATATTTCCGCGGACAAAAACGCAGCATCAAAGTAAATGGAGAAGCCTTTTTTGAGGTGATGCCGGAAACAGCGCCCTTTATTATTACCGGCCCTAATTTAAAAGTGCAGGTGCTGGGAACTTCTTTTGTAGTCACAGATAGCATCGGTATTCAATCGCCTAAAGTAAGTGTGAAATCGGGTAGGGTAGCGGTAACGGCGGAAACGGTGACCAGGCAGCTGGGTGCTGCGGAGGAACTGGTGTTCAACAAATCCGCACAACAAATAAAGATCTATACGCAGCAGGAAGTGAATACCGGCTGGACCAGCAATAAATTAATGTTTAATGAGTCGGCATTGTCGGCGGTATTTAGGGAGATAGAAACACTGTACGGGGTAAAGATCAGCTGTGGAAACCCGGCTACGGCGGGTTTGAAATTCACCGGTGCTTTTGAGGAAGACGATTCGCTCGACGATATTTTAAAAGTAATTGCTCTTTCCTACAGGTTAACGATACATAAAAACAAGGACGGAACCATTTTAATCAAATAACAAACGGTATTAAATCATGTGGCAGTCTAACTGCTAAAAGCTAACAGCTAACAGCTATTGGTAACACCACCGCTATTTAAATCACTAAACGAATGAAGGAAAAAATTTTACACGGATGTATGTGGTTCCTGCTCATCGTGGCGCTCCCGGCAATGGCGCAAACGAATGTCTTACAGCAGAAAGTCAGCATTAGTTTCAGAAATGAAGGCATCACAAAATGTTTCAGCCAGTTGCAGGCGAAAGGTGGAGTCACCTTTTTTTACAACCCTGCTGATATCAAGGTGCTGGATAAAAAATACAATGCCGATTTGAATAATAAAACGGTAGCGGAAGTACTTGGCTACCTGCTGCTTAATACGGGTCTGGAGTATGAGGCAGTAGATGGGAAAAAAGTGGTGATCCGCAAAATCATTATTAAACAATCCACCGCGCCCCGCAAAAGAACCATTAGCGGAATCGTGATCGACGCCACTAAAAACAACCCCGTGGCCCACGCGGAAATCATGGCGCAAAGTACCGGCAGCGTAGTCACTGCCGACGAAGCCGGCCGCTTTTACATAGATGTAAAAGATACCACCGATGTGCTGGTAGTGTATTA
>NZ_DATCVJ010001097.1:0-7544 GCF_036566945.1 Chitinophaga sp.
AAAAGCACCATCGTCGTCTCTGAATACGGCCGGATCAATGCTATAGCTCCCGGCAATCGGATCTTTTTCGGCTACAAACGGACCTTCCGGCTGTTGTGAAGTAGCTACCCCGATTTTAAATAGGCCCTGCTTATCTTTTGCGGGGAAATACAAATAGTAAGTTCCCTTTGAAAACGCTGCATCCGGCGCCCATAGCTGCCGGGAAGCCCAGGGAACATCCTGTACCCGTAACGCCATACCATGATCAGTTACCTGGCCACCAATAGCGTCCATAGAAAGAATATGATAGTCCGCCATCTGAAAATGATCGCCATTATCACTCTCCGCTGTTTTGGTGGCAGTGTCATGAGATGGATAGATATATATTTTTCCGTTGAAAAGATGCGCCGACGGATCGGCCGTATAAATATGCGACACCAGCGGTGATGATACATACTCGTGCTGCGCGCTATTCGTAAAAGAGAACCAGTTCAGGCGCAGTGCCGATGCGGCCTCACCTGTAAACCTGAATGTTAACCGGTGTTTGCCCCTGAGTGGCTGAACAGGTATACTGATAGTGCTATAGGCTGTATCTGTTCGCGCAGGAACAGTTACAGTGGCATATGGATGCAATGAATCGTTATCGGCATACACCGTTATGCGCCCCGTTCCGGGAGCTACCCGCAGCAACAGGTACTTATATCCATTTTCAACATCTACCTGGTTAAACCTGATCCATGAACCGTCCACCAAATTGGCCACATCCTGTTCCCCGGGGCCGCCCACATCACTGCTGCGCTTCACATGTGCCTCGTAAATCTCATCATACATTTCTGCCTGGATAAGTGATGAAGCCTTAAAGAGATTCGGTGGGCCCTGCCGGGTATCCATGCTGAACCAATCAATATCAACATAGCCTCCCGTTTGAACAGTGGCATAATTAAAAAGGGCGAACCGGTTACCTGTAAACATCTTCAGGTTAAATTGCATGTTGAGCGTATCGCCTAAGGGAATAAATGTTTTATTATCAAAACTATAATAGAAATGAGCCTGATCTTTCACGGTATTGACCGATGCCTTGAAGAAAATAGTATTTCTTTTTCCCACTGCAACGCTATCCATGGTGTTGCCGGCAAGTTCCATTACAATAAACTTTGCATGCGCCCCTACCCTTACGCCTATGAAGGCATGCGGCATTTGTAATACCGCAAGTCCTGCCACATCACCCGTTTTCATCTGGCTGATATCCAATGCCGCTGTGGCATCAGTGTACGGACCAAATATTCGTTGGGTCAACGAATTCCTGGCGTGGGGGAAATCGGCAGCAATGCTGCCGGTTGTAAGACGGAGGTATCCTTTTCGTTTATTTAAAGACCAGGCACCATCGTCCGGATTGTGATTCCACGACCACTGAACGGATAATTGATCACGACTAAAATCATCGCTGGAAGGCAGCACCTTTACAGGAAAAATGGCGTCCGTATTGGGTTTGGCGTGAGTAACAACGGCCCGGCCATTTTCTCCCGGTATGGGCCAGCCATCCACCCAATGCACGGGCTGCAACGTAGGCACTCTGCCTACTCCTTCTCTGTCCTGGAAGATAATACTCCACCACTCCCCCTTTGGTGTTTCAATCAATGCTCCCTGGTGAACGCCCTTTCCCGCGAGGTTCATATCATCCTTCAATACCGTTTTTTCTTCGTATGGACCATAGATGTGCTTTGACCGGAGACATACCTGGTAACCATCTCCGCCCCCATAGGTGGCGTAAATGTAATAATACCCGTTCACCTTGTAAACATGCGACCCTTCCAGTCCCGGCCTTTGCACCTTGTCGAATACAACGCTGTCACGACTAATGGGAGAAAGCTTTGCGTCTACTTCGGTGATGGATATCTTCGAATAACCATGGGCAATATATATGCGGCCGTTGTCATCAAAAAAGAGTCCGGCATCATAATAGGGCCTCACGAGCTGATGTACTTCCCAGGGGCCTTCCGCCTTTGTGGCGGTGCATAGAAAACCACCTTCATCGAGGGTCATGAAAAGTATATGGAATTTTCCGTTGTGATAACGGATACTACTGGCCCATTGCCCCCTGCCATAGCGGTTACCGCCCTGTAAATCATAGAAAGGATGCTGCTTAAACTGCGGAACAGCGTTGGCGGCATACTCCCAGTTAACCAGGTCTTTTGATTGCAGTACAGGCACACCAGGAAAAAAATACATGGTAGTGGCGACCATATAATAGGTATCTCCAACACGAATCACATCATTATCCGGAAAATCAGCCCATATAACGGGATTGGTATAAGTGCCGTCTTCATTGTCTGACTGTTGGGCATAGAGCACTTGGCTAAGGAGCACAAGTGCCATAACGAGGAATTTTTTATACATCTTTAAACCGTTAAACGAAAAGCAAAAATACCAGGACTCTCCTTTACACAATCGCTCATATGTCCAAATTTATAGCATAAATGTCTTACGGACAATAATTATACAACATAAGATAATATCCTGGCCGGGAATTGGAAATATTGAATATATTGAGACTACATTTCGATACCTGAATCAGGTCGTAGAAAAAACCACGTTCGAATCATTCAACCAACTTCCTCTTTTTAATGATAGTCAAATATGTCTACCTATAAATTCACGTTCCTCTGTTTCTTCCTATACCTGGCACAAATAGGCCGGACTCAAACCAGGCATATCAACTTCACCTTACTTTCCTCAAAGGACGGGTTGTTGTCCAATACGGTGAATGCCATTGTGAAAGACCACTATGGCCTGATGTGGTTTGCTACCGACGATGGCTTAAACAAATTCGACGGCACCAATTTCACCGTTTACCGGCACCGTGCCGGCGATTCTTCCAGCCTCAGAGCGAACGAGGTATTGGCGCTGCATGAAGACAAAGCCGGCAACCTCTGGATAGGCACCAGTGGCGGCGGCCTTAGTTTGTACGACCGCAAAAAGGACGCATTTATACATTTCCCCCTCCATGCCGATGCCCCTCAACTACCGCCTAATGCTGTAATCATGCACATTAGCAGCGATTCCTCCGGCCGCATATGGATGGCGCAGTTCGAAAATTTATTTATGCTTGATCCCAGCACCCGTCATATTTCCAAAATCAATCTTGACACGGGTGCTGGCAGTTCCGAAGCAAAGAAAACACCTAACTGTGTATTTGTAGACCGGCAGCAACAAATCTGGGTGGGCACCACACAGGGCCTTTACCGGTATTCCCCTTCCACCGGAGCAGTAAAACGTATCCCGAACAACAAAGCCGGCTATACGCCATCGGATAATCATATCAAAGCCATTGCCGGCGACAGCAACGGGCAGATCTGGGTGGGCACCTTAACAGGACTGTATACATTAGCTCCCAATGGCAGCGGCATTACTCCTTATCATCCCTCCATGGAAGCAGCCTTCCTGGATAATAAACTGGTGAACTGCATCGAACCAGATAAGGACCACCAATTATGGATTGGCACAGAGCAGGGTCTGATCATTCTTAATACCAGCACAAACAAGGCTGATTATTATCTTCCTGACGATCAAAACATTTACAGTCTTAGCAGTGAAGCCATTAAATGCGCTTATATCGATCAGCAGGGTATTTATTGGCTGGGGACCTTTCGTGGCGGAATCAATAAATACGATAAAAATCTGAATCTCTTTAGCTTCAAACCGGGCGCCATTTTCCATACAAATGGCCGCCAATCATCTATCGTAAGTGCTTTTGCAGAAAACAGCGATGGAAATGTTTTTGTAGCCACGGATGGCGGAGGTCTGTTCGAATTCAATCGCAAAACAGAGAAAGTCCGGCCCATCAATATCCCTCTTCCCGTGAAAGATGGCAAAATCTCCATCATGGCCCTCCATTACACCCGGGATAAAAAACTATACATCGGCACTTATGCCCTTGGCCTGCTGATCATGAACACCGCCAGCGGCAATTATAAATACATGACAAAAGGTACAGGCCCCAACGATCTGAACTCCAGCGATATTTTTTGTATCGCAGAAGACAGTAAGGGCAATGTCTGGATAGGCACAAATGGCGAAGGAGTGAGTGTATTAAAAAATGAACAGGTCATTGCCCGGTACAGTCCTCAGCCGGCGGTGCCAACATCCAATGACAAAAAGCTGCCGCTTAACGGATACATCAGAGCCATTGAAGAAGACAAGGAAGGAAATATCTGGATTGGCTCACATGGTGGAGGAATCGGTGTTTATCATCCTGCTACCGGTCAATGGAATATTTATACGCAAAACAACAGTCAGCTGCCCGGTGATAAAGTACAGGCACTGTTGTGCGACAGTAATGGGCGCATGTGGGTGGGGACCTATGGTGGCGGCTTAAGCCTTTTTGATAAAAACGCACAACGGTTCATCAACTTCTGTGAAAAAGATGGTCTGCAAAATACCACCATCTACCAAATTCTTGAAGACAAAAACGGTAGCATTTGGCTCAGTACCAACATAGGTATCAGCAGTTTCAATTTCACCACAAAAAAATTCCATAATTACTCCCATTATAACGGCGTGCAGAATAACAATTTCTATCATACCTCCGGTATCCGATTGTCTGACGGCGATTTAATGTTCGGCGGATTAGAAGGCTTTAATTATTTCACGCCTTCTAATTTAACGGTCAACAAAAATGTACCGATTGTGCTGCTGACAGATTTAAAAGTAGCCAATAAATCGATTAGCCCTGACGATGAAGGCCCTGTGAAGACACATATTTCCATTGCCGATGATATCAGACTTGCCTATAAACAAAATTTTGTGCTCAGTTTTGTAGCACTGAATTATACCACTCCCAAAGAAAATTACTATGCCTACAAGCTCGAGGGCTTTGACAAAGACTGGAACTATACAGGTACCGCTAACACCGCCGCCTATACGAACCTGGATCCCGGAGAGTATACCTTTCGTGTAAAGGCCAGCAATAATGACGGAATATGGAGTACCAAAGATACCAGGATAAAGATCTTTGTACGCCCACCTTTCTGGCGAACCACCTATGCCTGGCTGTTTTACCTGTCCACTATTTGTCTGTTGCTGCTGTATAGCCGTTACCAGGGAATTACCAGGATAAGGAAAAAATTCCTGCTGGAGCAGGAAAGACAGGAGGTAAAACGGGGGCAGGAGCTGGACAGGCTGAAAATTAAATTTCTGACTAATCTCAGTCATGATTTCAGGACACCCATTTCACTGATCATGGGTCCGGTAGAACAGTTAATTGCCGGGGAAAAAACCGGCAACCGGCTCGACAGCCTAAACATGATCAAACGAAATTCCCGGCGACTGCTCAACCTTGTTAATCAATTGCTGGACTTCCGGAAAATGGAAGAACATGAATTAAAGCTACAGCTGTCGGAAGGAGAACTCGTATCCTTCATCAAAGAGGTCATCGATTCTTTCCGCGACTTTGCCGAACGGAAAAATATCCGTTTCATTTTTAACAGCGGCCCAACAGCATTGTATGTGCTGTTTGACCATGATAAAATAGAACGTATCCTCTTCAATCTGCTTTCCAACGCATTTAAATTTACCATGGAAGAAGATACCGTTATTGTTGAACTACAACTATTGGAGAAAAACGATGCGTCAGATCAACAGTGTATACTCATACAGGTAAAAGATACGGGTATTGGTATTTCAAAAGACAAAAAAGAAAAAGTGTTCGAACACTTTTTTCAGATCAATAACACCGCTGCCATACTCAATCAGGGCACTGGTATCGGGTTATCCATTACAAAGGAATTTGTAAAAATGCACGGAGGCACTATTGACGTAGAAAGTGAATCCAGACAAGGCGCTACATTTTCTATATGGCTTCCATTAAAGAGTACGCAAAACCGGCCGGCGCCTGATTTGTTATCTGATGAGGAAAATACGCTACCATCGCCGGAACAAGCGGAGGTACCACACATCGTTGAGCAGTCGGAAAGCACTTCTGAAATGTTCACCATATTACTTGTGGAAGACAATGAAGATTTCAGATTCTACCTAAAGGATAATCTTCGTAACACTTACAAAGTGATAGAAGCCACCAATGGGAAAGAAGGCTGGCAAAAAGCGTTATCACTGCATCCACAGTTGATTGTCAGCGATATCACTATGCCACAAATGGATGGTATAAGTCTGCTCCAAAAACTGAAAGCTGATAAAAGAACCGCTCATATCCCGGTTATATTGCTGACTGCACTCACTAATGAAGCGCAACAGATTTCAGGATTGGCAACGGGCGCCAATGATTATATCACCAAGCCATTTAATTTCGAGATCCTGCATGCGAAGATCAGGAACCTGTTGCACCTCAATGATACTTTAAAAAACACCTATACCAAACAGATAAAACTGCTTTCGCCCGAAATAGCAAAGGAATCGACAGAAGAAAAACTATTGGCCAGAATTGTCAGCCACCTCGAAGAAAATCTGACAGATGCCCAACTGTCTGTGGAGAGCCTTAGCAAAGAAGTAGGTATGAGCAGAAGCTCTCTCTACAATAAATTACTGGAATTGACAGGGCAAACACCGGTTGAATATATCCGTTCCTACAGACTGGAAAAGGCGGCGGCCCTTATGAAGAAAAGTGATATGAACATTGCCGAAATTGCTTACCATGTTGGTTTCTCTACGCCTAACTACTTCGCCAAGTCGTTCAAACTTAAATACAATATGTTGCCGTCTGAATTTATAGCAAAGGCTAAAAAAGAGAAGGCGGGGAATGAAGACGTTGTTTAACAGGAAAGTCCCCAGACGGTATATCCGGGGACTTTCATCCGTTGCTACTAAACGTTTTTGTTATTTTGCATTCGCTTCCAGCGCCTTTGCCACCGCTGCATAGGCCAGCTTTCGTACATAGGCTGTTGTCCAAAGTCCTACTGGTTCATCTGCCCGCCAGGAGGAATTAGCCGGGCTATCGAGTGGGCTCCAGATGGTAATACCGTAGCGTTGTTTAGGCGGAATGAGTTCAAAATATTTATCCATTACATACTTATACATTTCGGCCTGTGCTTTATAATGTTCAGCAGTGGCAGCGGTTGTTTTTACGCCTACGCCCAAATCCAGCTCAGAAACTTTGATCATTTTCCCCGTAGCTGCCAGCAGCTTAAACATTTCCACAATTTTCTCCTTGTTGGTGTTAATGTCGATATGCATTTGCGTGCCTATTCCATCCACTTTACCGCCCTGGCTTTCTATGTAGTTAACATAGGCTATGAGGCCACGACATTTATCCAGGCTGTACTCCAGATTGTAGTCGTTGATAAAGTGAATATCTCCGGGATTACCATATTGCCTGGCCATTTTAAACGCCGTAACGGCATAATCCTTACCCAGATAATCCTGCCAGTAAAACTCATCGGCCGCCATATTAGTTCTGCCTACGCCTGTTTTCAATTCATAAGGCTTACCATCATCCATTGGTTCATTCACCACATCCCATGCCTTTACAACAGATTTCCCGGCGCCTACCATGCCACTCATCCATTTATCCAATGCAGCAGTGAGGAGGTACTTTTTTTCTGCGGCGGTTTTTT
>NZ_DATCVJ010001098.1:0-2638 GCF_036566945.1 Chitinophaga sp.
AAAAGCAACTCGGGGAACTGGAGTCGAAGCGCCAGCCGGAATCAATAACAGAAAAGGTGCCGGAGGTTTCCACATGGACGGCCGCCCGGCCAGTGAAGCCGCCGGAAGAAATAGCTCCGCCCAGGCCGGAAGTAACTTATAGAGAACCGGAGCCTGCACCGGAAGAACAGATTCCCGAACCGGAATATACGCCTGTACCAGATATAGTGATACCTCCTGTGGCAGCCGTCGAAGCGACTAGCTGGCCGGTAGCACCGGAAGTGCTGGCACATGCAGCGCCGCAACAACATCAGGAACCGGTGCCGGCTCAACCTGGCTTCTGGGAGAAGAATCCGGATATCGAAAAATTCATCGGTGAAAACCTGTTTAATAAAATTGGTATTGCCGTGTTGGTACTCGGCATTGGATTTTTTCTGAAATATGCCATAGATAAGGATTGGATCAATGAAATAGGCCGCACGTTTATAGGTATTGTTTGTGGCGGGTTATTAATAGGATTATCTTATAAGATGCGCAGAACCTTTGCTGCATTCAGTTCTGTGCTGGTAGGAGGCGGTGTGTCGATACTTTATTTCACCATCACGATTGCTTTTCATCAATATCACCTGATCAGTCAAACGCTGGCTTTCATCCTCACTATTTTCATCACGGCATTTACGGTATTGCTATCGCTAAACTATGACCGGAAGGAGCTGGCGGTAATCGCCATTGTAGGTGGTTTTGCTGCGCCTTTTATGGTGAGCACCGGCGAAGGAAATGTAGTGGTATTGTTTAGTTACATCCTGATTTTGAATATAGGCATGCTGGTATTGGCGTATTACAAGAAATGGAATATTGTCAACATCATCTGTTATATAGCCACCATATTACTGTATGGCGGCTGGTTGTCGTACCGGCTTACAGAAGAACAGCCGGCAAAGGCCGCACCATATGGCATTGCGCTCGTATATGGCACATTATACTATTTCGTGTTTTTTGCGATGAATGTGATTAATAATGTCCGCAATAAAAAACGGTTTAATGCCCTCGACATCGGTATCCTGCTGAGTAATACCTTTTTGTACTATGGCGCCGGAATGACCATCCTGCACGAGATGAGCGGCGATACCTGGCAAGGTTTGTTTACAGCGCTGATGGCGGTATTCAATTGTATTTTTGCGTATAGTCTTTACCGTAATGAACGGGCCGATCGTACGCTTATATTTTTACTGATAGGATTGGTATTGAGTTTTGTAAGTCTTGCTGCACCCATACAATTGCATGGTAACTATATTACTTTATTCTGGGCTGCGGAAACGGTATTGCTGTTATGGTTATGGCAGAAGTCAGGTATTGTACTGATGAAATATGTGTCGGCACTGGTATTAGCGTTGATGACCATTAGTCTTATGCTCGACTGGACACAACTATACGATGGCTCGCAGCGTCATTTTATGCCGTTCATTAATAAAGCCTTTATCACCGGTACGGTATCTGTTATCGCGTTGTTTTTACTCCGCCGCTTGTGTAAAGCAGAAGATCCGGAGAAGCCGTTTCTCATAGATCTGTCGGTATCTTTTTACCGTACGGCCCTGATGATGTTCTCAGTGGTGCTGATTTACACGGTATTGTTACTGGAATGTATTTATCAAAGTAATTATTATTTCCCATTACTCACTCCGGTGTTAACAGGCGCTTATAATTACCTGTTTATAGCGGTGTTGCTGTATCTCAGCCGCAACCGGTTTGCCGTGGCGCGGTTACCGTTGCTGGCCATGTCGTTGTTGTTAGTGCTGGTATTTCCTATTTATTATAACCCGGCCATCATCAATGTAAGAACAGCTGTGCTGGCAGGTAAAGCGCCGGCAGGTTATTTCTTTACACATTATTTGCTGATAATATTGCTGGCGGGCGTTATTTACCAGGCGTGGAAAACGGTGGCTTCTTTTAAGCGGGAAGATTATCAGCTGGTATTTCAGTGGATAAGTTCCGCTGCTATTTTATTTATCATCAGTGCAGGACTGGATCAACTGGTGGTATTTGCCACGCATAGCACAACTGCAGATGCCGTATTGTACAATACGCATCGGGTGGGATATGCGATCCTCTGGGGTTCATTTGCTTTTGTACTTATTTACCTTGGGCTTCGCTGGAAGTCGAAGGCGGTACGCATTATTTCCATTTCTGTATTCGGACTTACCTTACTGAAATTATTCCTGTTTGATTTTATTGGTTTGGGAGAAGGAGGAAAAATTGCTGCCTTCATTTCATTGGGTGTCATTCTGCTGATCATTTCGTTTATGTATCAGCGTTTGAAAAAAATATTATTTGCAGATGATCAACAACAATCTCGTGTTCCGGAAGACAAGGAATAAATGTTTACTGCTGCTATTGCTGCTGGGTGGGCGTGTAACGGCTCAACAGCATGCGCCGGGGTTTACCTGGCAGGCAGCTTTGCCACCGGTAGTGCAATCGGGGTTTTATCATATTGCCCTCACGCCAGCGGTGGCCGCGAAGCTAAATAATCATCCTGTACCTAATTTCCGGCTTTATCAGGCAGAGAAGGAAGTGCCTTATCTGTTACAGGAGCAGGTTGGCGGTTATGATGTGGCCAGCTTTGAATCCTTTGAGGTAACCGAAAATGTTCGTTTGGCCGGGA
>NZ_DATCVJ010001099.1:0-4793 GCF_036566945.1 Chitinophaga sp.
TTCTTTCTGGAATTTAGCGGTTTTATAAGTAGTGGCTTCACTATAGAAAATATCTGACCAGTTAACGGCAGGATAATAGGGTAATGCCTTCATTTCTTTAAAATAACTACTGAAGGTCCTGGTATTCACATTATTATTATAATACTGCGAATACATCTCGGTATTTGATTTGGCTGCAGGTACCAGTTTGTTGGCCAGGTATTCGGCTGTTTCCAGTAATCCGCCGCCATTGTAACGAAGGTCAATAATGACTTGTTTTACACCTGCTTTGGCAAAGGAATCAAAGGTGGTATCGATAGCGGTTTTCACATCTGCCAGGGAGATGAAGTTGTTGAAAACGAAATAGCCGATTTTGGTCCCGTTGAAGTCGTATAGATGGGTGTACAGCACGGGATTCAGTTTGTAGTCCGCGGCGACTAACGTGTTTTGTTGTGGCGTGTTGTCTGGTTTGAGAAAACCAAAAGTAGCGCTGGCACTGGAAAAGGCGTTATTCAACAGATTATCCGTCTTGCCATCGCCGTACTGAAAACTGGTCACACCGTTTACAGCAGTGAGTTTCCAGCCACGTTTAATACCGGCTTTATCCGCCGGGGAGCCAGGGTATACATATATTACATGCAAGGAGGTAGCGGTTTGATAGCCTACTTCAAAGCCTATATCACCTGCAATTCCCTGTTGTAATACCCTGGAGGTGCCTCCATTATCGAGGAAGCTGTATCTGTCGAGGTAGTTGTTGGAATTGTCTTTTTTATAGGACATCAGGGCATCAAACATCGCGGTAGGCGTGGAGAAGCTGTTGGGCCTGAAGGTGGCAGAATCGGGTAGCGCGTCCGTCCACAGATAGATATCTTTGGTGATAAAGAAGATGCTGTCATTAATACTTTTCGATGAACCGTTGTTGTTATCCCGGTTCGGGGTGGTGCTATTATCCTTATTACAGGCCGATAGCAAAAAAAGCATGAAAAGGCCCATGGCCATTGATGTGTAAAGTTGGCGTGATTGCATGTATTCCTGTTTTATGCGGTATAACCGGTATGGCTAAACGCAAGGGCATAGATATTTCGGTTTTAAAAGCTCAGATTTTCAATACCCAGTTCCTCAGGCAGTACGCCATTATTTCTAAGGCCTACATTCACTTTATCCCGCCAGCGCAATTGTGCAGCCGGGTTCAGTCCGTGATTGGTTTCCTGGTCAAACTTGTACTGTAGCCGGTTCATTTCCCGGAATGATTGAAGGTACTGATATTGTATGATACTATCATAGTCATCGCGGTTCAGGGCTGTTTGCCGGAGCTTTTGTTTGAACCGTTCTACTACCAGCCGGGTGATGTCGAAATGCAGCTGTTCATGTGCCAGGGCGTAGCTGTTTTTGGCGTTAGATCGCACCCAGGAAGCACTTTTAATAAAAAACACCTGCAGGCGTAAAGTAATGCGCAGGGTATCGTTTACCAGGTTACTATTCCCGTCGTATGCGAAGCTGGTATAGGCCACTGCGGCGCTGGGGCCCATGGGCGATGGTTTTGCCAGAAAGTCGTCCCACTGCAGTTTTCTGTCAGGGGTATAAAAAATGGTATCAGAAGAGGGGGAGGTATCGTCTTGTTTTTCCTCAAAATTTAGCTGGATGACCGTATAATGGCGGTATTTCTCCGGGGAGGAACACGGATGTTTATGCCCGGGGGGCAGTAACAGCAAGCACAGTATAGTAGTATTTAACAGCATTGAGAATAGACCAGACTAAATTAGTGTAATGCCCGGCTATCTGTTTCACACCGTAAAAATTTGGCGATTCTATAACATTTCTACCAGCGGGTTTTGACAATGAATTGGGCCTAAAACGGTCTTTTTTCCGTAAATTACTTCCGACCAAAACAATCGCACTATGTACGGCGGTGGATATATTTTCGATGAACCCAACAGGAAACAGTTGCGGGAAGAAGAACAGCACGATGAGCCTGAAAAGCTCGCTGCTTTTGAGGAACGTATTGCCAAAGGCGAAAAGATAGAACCCGGCGACTGGATGCCGGTAGAGTATCGCAGACAGTTGATCCGCCTTATTGAACAACATGCTCACTCAGAAATTATTGGCGCATTACCGGAAGGCACCTGGATTACCAGGGCGCCGGGATTTAAGCGTAAACTGGCGTTAATAGCCAAAGTTCAGGATGAAATAGGCCATGGGCAATTACTCTATAATGCAGCGGAAACACTGGGTAAGTCCAGGGAGGCCATGATCAATGATCTCCTCAGTGGCAAATCCAAATACTCCAACGTATTTAATTATCCGGCAGAAACCTGGGCCGATGTGGCCGTAATCGGATTTCTGATAGATGCTGCGGCGATTGTAAACCAGGTTGCCAATGCAAAAGGCTCTTATGGTCCCTATTGCAGGGCATTGGAGCGTATTTGTTACGAAGAAAGCTTTCATCTTAAACAAGGCCATGATGCATTTATAGAACTGGCTACCGGCACGCCGGCACAGAAAGCTATGTTGCAGGATGCCCTCAATCGGTGGTGGCAACCTATTATGCACTTCTTTGGTCCTCCGGATAAAACGTCCAGCCACAGCGAAAAGCTGATGCAATGGAAAGTGAAAATGGCCAGTAATGATGATATGCGCAACCAGTTCCTGGAATCGTATGTGCCTAAAATATGGGAGCTGGGTATGACCTTACCGGATCCTGCTTTGAAGAAAAATACGGAAACCGGGAAATGGGATTACACAGATCCTGACTGGGACGAATTTTTCCGGGTGATCAACGGTGGCGGACCATGCAATGAAGAGCGCTTACAGGTACGTAAATGGGCAGAAGAACAGGGACGCTGGGTACGCAAAGCATTAATGAGACCCACCGAAAAAAGAGCTTTGCCGGTGGCATAGTGCATCTATTTTACTTTTTTAAAATCACTCAATAATTCATGTCGAACGATTCTTTAGATCCCCGCGTAAACAGGTTGAAACTCGGCGAAGCGGGAGAAGTAGTGAAAGTGGAGGAAGGGGAGAACTGGAATATATACGAAGTATTTCACCAGGAAAAAAGAGGCGCACACCACGAACACGTAGGTTGTGTACATGCTCCTGATCCGCAGCTGGCACTGGTATTCGCCAAAGAACAATTTGCACGCCGCAAGAAATGTGTGAACCTCTGGGTAGTGAGAAGTGCAGATATACTTGCCTTTGATGTGGAAGATGAAGATATGTTTGCCAACAACATGGAGAAAACTTATCGTGATGCCAGCGGCTTTAAAGTGATGGAGAAGATCAATAAATTCAAACAATCCAAATGATTAATAACGCAGCAATAACGGATCTGATCATAAAAATGGCCGATGATGAACTGATTCAGGGACATCGGAATTCTGAGTGGACAGGATTAGGACCTGTGATGGAAGAAGACATCGCCTTTTCTTCTATGGCACAGGATAAAATTGGGCATGCCTGGGCGCTGTACCGCATTCTCCACGAGGATCTGGGCGGAGAGCATCCTGATAAGTTTGCGTTTTTGCGGCCGGAAAAGGAGTTTAAATCTTCCCACCTGGTAGAAATGCCTAATGGCGAATACGACTTTAGTCTGATACGGCATTTTCTGTTTGATCAGGCCGAAACCATCAGGTATGAAAGCTTGCAGGAAAGCAGCTTTGAGCCATTTCGTCTGCTCAGCAAAAAAGTAAAAGGAGAATTAAAATATCATACGCTGCATGCCAATGCCTGGCTGATGCAGCTTAGCAAAGCGGGAGAAGAGAGTTATCACCGCATGCAGCAGTCGCTGAACAGTACCATTGCGCTGGCTGCGGGCTTATTTGAAACTGCGCCGGCACATGAAGCAGCATTGATAGCGGATAAGGTATACCCTGGTGAAGTGGAGCTGTATCATCGCTGGATGGATCGTATTTATCCCGTGTTGGTAAAGGCATCCCTGAACATACCCGACATAAAAGATATTGTTCCGGCATATGGTGGCCGGCAGGGAATTCATACAGCACACCTGCAGCCGTTGTTAAAAGAAATGAGTGAAGTATTTAACCTGGATGCGGAGGCCAGTTGGTAAATAATGTCTAACAAAATTACCATAGCAGCAGTATATGAATCGTTGGCGCACGTGATGGACCCGGAAATACCAGTGCTAAGTGTTATAGACCTGGGCATGATTACCGAAGTAGACCTGGGGGCCACGGAGGTTCACATCAAAATGATTCCCACTTTTGCCGCCTGTCCGGCGGTGAGTTATATTCAGCATAATATAAAAACAACACTGGAAAATGAACTCGGCATCGACGTAAGTGTTGAAGTAGATAAACAGGTGCATTGGCAAAGCAACCGGATGACGGAGGCTGCCAAAGAAAAATTGAAAAACTTTGGTATTGCCCCACCGAAGGTACTGACGGGAGAAGTGAGTGCAGAGATTATGCTCGAGGTGCCTTGTCCGCATTGTGGTAGTCAGCAAACGTATCTGCGATCCCCTTTTGGGTCCACCCTTTGCAGGGCGATTCATTTTTGCAAAGGCTGTGGACAAGTGTTTGAGCAGTTCAAGCCGTTGGAATAAGCCTTATTTCTATGTTCCCGCTTTAAATACCTATTTTTACACGCATTATTGATGTCGCCATTGGCAATTTATACGATGAAACATGAGAATAGGCTTGTATTTTGGGTCTTTTAATCCTATACACACGGGGCATTTGATCATTGCCAATTACGTAGCGTACAATACTGACCTTGATAAAGTATGGCTGGTGGTTTCTCCGCATAATCCACTGAAACCCCAGTCAGCACTGCTAAATGAGCACGACCGCTTTCAT
>NZ_DATCVJ010001100.1:0-9856 GCF_036566945.1 Chitinophaga sp.
ATGCGTATCAGTGGAAGCAACGATAAAGAAAACTGGTATGGCGTAACGGATACTTTTGTTTTTGATCCGGCCAGTGCCGTACTCGATTCTGCCGGTACTACGGTGGTGAAAACAATTGGGATTCCATCTTCCAACTATACCTGGTACCAGTTAATCATTAATGACTCCAGCAGTGCGCCGGTGTTTATAGAAAAAATTGGTCGTTACCGGACGAATAGTCACGCTACAGAATACACGCCGTTGCCGGCTCCAAACGTTAGTGTGCCAGCGGATAGCCATCCGCATCAAACGAGGTTACAGCTGAACTTCGATCAGCCTTACCTGGTCAGTAAGTTGTCTTTCCATATTACCGCGCCGGCATTATACCGCCGGAAAGCAGCACTGATGGCGGAGTCAGAGGTGTCTGACGGGAAAAGGACCGTGATGCAGCCAACGGAGATTGCTTCTTTTGAGTTATCGGCAGAGCGGCCGGCACAAGTGGTGTTGAGTCGTCCCGGCAACTACAGTCAGCTTTTGCTGATAGTGCAGAATGACGATAATCCGCCTTTGCAATTTGGAGCGGTGAACGCCTGGCAGCAGACTATCTGGTTAACGGCCAGTCTGCAGCAGGGAGCATCCTATGTAATCAAAGGTGGAGATGTGCGTTTACCTGCTCCTGTGTATGACCTCGCATATTTTAAAGATAGTGTGCCAGCCAACATTCCGGTAATTGAACCAGCGGCGCCTGTGAGCATTGCAGTAGTGGCAACGGAACGCTCGTCTGTTACCGTATTTAAGAGCAAGTGGTGGATCTGGCTGGGGATTATCGGTATTGGTGCATTGCTGGCATTTTTGGCGGTTAAAATGCTCCGGGAAATGCAGGAAAAGAAATAATGATACACCCGATATTTATTTTTCCTACTTTAGTCTGCTATTGATATAAACATTCCACTACCAGGCTAATCAGCGCATGCACGACCACCTATACAGCGACAGAGCATTATTCCAACTGATCTCTGAAGGCGACGAATCGGCCTTCAGGCAGCTCTTTCATACTTATGGTCCACAGTTCCAGCCGTTAGTGGTTCATCTTACTAAAACACGGGCGGTAGCAGATGATATTATCCAGGAAACTTTTCTGCGGGTGTGGATGAGCCGGGATAAATTGCCGGGGATCGAAAACCCACGGTCCTGGCTGTTGCGCATCTTATTTCATCAATCCTTTACTTACCTGCGCCATCAAACAGTACATCAAAAGGCCATGGACGCCCTGGCCACGGATGCCGCCATGCAAAGTACCACGGAAGAGGCAGTGGCCTTTACGGCTACGCTGCGCCTGATCGGCGAGGCGGTACATCAACTACCGCCACAGGCTAAACGTATTTATTTACTGAGCCGGGAGAAAGGAATGAAGATTCCTGAAATTGCGGATGCATTATCGCTTTCTCCCAGCACGGTTAAAAATTCGCTCGTAAGATCCCTGCATGCGATCCGGAAACACCTGGAAAGTGCGGGGTATATATTGCCATTCTGGCTGCTGTGGCTGTTTTATGGGCAATGAAAATTTATTTTCAAATCGGTAGGTCCTAAATGTTCCGTTGCGCGTCTGTTAAGTAGAAAGATATTACCACGTTAAACTGAAAAACGATACCAATTGATCATCCACGAACGCCTGGCCTATCTTATTCGCCAGGTTGAAAATCAATCCGCTACAGCCGATGAGTTGAAAGAGCTGTCTGATCTGGTGCTGGAAGACAGTACCGGCGCGCTTTCCGCTCAAATCGAGCAAATGCTGCAGGTGCCTGCCATGCCGGCAGCCGATCCTGCGCATTGGGATCAGCTGGCAGATCGTATTCTGCAGGCAGATCGCCCTAAGGTTGTACGTATGTGGACATGGGGCCGGATAGCCGCTGCAGCTGCGGTGCTGGCGCTGATCGGCGTAAGCAGCTATTTCTTCCTGCAACGGTCTTCTTCTCCCAAAGTGCCGGTGGTGGCACAACAAAGTATACATACGGATATGCCTCCTGGCGGCAATAAAGCCATGCTTACATTGGCAGACGGTAGGGAGATATCGCTGGATAGTGCAGCCAATGGCCCGCTGGCACAACAGGCCGGTACACAGGTCATCAAATCTGCCGGTGGGCAGTTATTATATCGCGCTGAAAAAGAAAGTACCAATACCGCTTTACTCTTCAATAAAATATCCACACCACGTGGTGGTCAATACCAGCTGACGTTACCAGACAGCACCCGGGTTTGGTTGAATGCAGCCAGCACCTTACGTTATCCTGCCGCCTTTGCGGGCCGCACCAGAACAGTGCAGCTAACCGGTGAAGCGTATTTTGAAGTAGCGAAAAATGCCGCCATGCCATTTACTGTTAATGTAGATGACCTGGAAGTACAGGTATTGGGTACACATTTCAATGTGATGGCGTATAACGACGAAGCACAGATCAAAACCACCTTGCTGGAAGGCGCGGTGAAAGTAAATAAGAATGGCAATAGCAGGCGGCTGGTACCCGGTCAGGGCGCGCATTTCAACCGAAGCACCGGTGCGCTGGAAGTGACAGCAGTAGATACAGAAGAAGCCATTGCATGGAAGAATGGATTTATTCAGCTGGAAGGAAATGACCTGCCGGCAGTGATGCGGCAAATTTCCCGATGGTATAATGTAGATATTGTATACAAAGGCACCGTGCCTGCGCACTTTAAAGGAATTATCCCGAGGAATGTACCCGTATCTCAGGTACTTAAAATGATGGAGTTAACAGGCGAAGTACATTTTCAGATCAACGAACACCAAATCATCGTATCACCATAAATCTAAGTAAAGACTAAAAAGCCGGAAGTGGTTCGAAGCACTCCCGGCAAGTAAGGGTCTATAAACCATAATCGTTTCAGCAATCATTTTTCATTTACCCAAACCATACAAATGTATGTATTTAGCGCTTTTTTACCAAAGCAGGGCTCCCCGTGTAATATGGAGCCAGGAACATTTTTCGCGATTGTCAGCAAAAATTTTACGGATCATGAAATTGATAGTGCTTTTAATGACCATCGCCCTCATGCAGGGACATGCGACAGGATATGCACAAACCGTATCCATCTCCCAACGGAATGTATCTCTTGAAAAAATTTTCCGGGAAATCAGGAAACAAACCGGCTATGCATTTCTGTGTACCAGCGAACAAATGGAGCAGGCACACAATGTAAGTATGCAGGTGAAAAATGTACCGCTGAAAACTGCCCTGGACCTATGTTTCGAAAATCAATCCCTTACCTATGTGATTGCCGATAAAACGATTGTCGTTAAAAGAAAAACGGTCATCGCGCCGGTACTACGGGCAACAGACATCATCGTAAAAGGGAAAGTAACGGGTGATAAAGGAGAGGCCTTGCCTGGTGTTACCATTCAGCTGAAAGGCACGGCTAAAGGGGTAACGACCAATGAGCAGGGCGCTTTTGAAATCGCAGTGCCAAACAGTAATGCCATACTGGTGGTGTCTTCCATTGGTTTCGACCGAAAGGAAATGTCCGTAGACGGCCGGCAATACCTGGATATCAGACTACAACCCGCAGCGTCGAAAATGACAGAGCTGGTAGTCGTTGGGTATGGTGAACAGAAGAGAGGTTCGCTCACCACTTCCATCTCTTCTATTTCTGCAAAGGATTTTGAAGGACAACCCGTTAATCGCCTCGACCAGGTATTACAGGGAAGAGCTACCGGGGTGCAGGTAACCAATGCGGCCGGTGCTCCGGGAGGAAGCGTAAGAATCCGTATTCGCGGTACCAACTCTATCAACGGAGATAACAGCCCGCTGTACGTGGTAGATGGCTTCATTGGCGCAGAATTTTTTGCCATCAATCCGGATGACATTGAATCGGTGCAGGTGCTTAAAGATGCTTCTGCTACGGCTATTTACGGTAGCATGGGTTCTAATGGCGTGATCCTGGTAACAACGAAAAAAGGTAGCAAAGGAGGTTTGAAAGTAAACTTCTCTACCCGTTTGTCTTCTTCGGAAGTGATCAAAAAATTAGACCTGCTGAATGCATCTGATTTTGCGCAAACAGCCAACGCACATGCGGCCGCCATTGGTACCGCGGCGCCCTACTCTGAAGCGCAGATAAAAGATTTCAGCACCAATGGCGGCACCGACTGGCAGGATCAGATATTCAGGCGCGCTTTCGGACAGGAGTATATGTTGAGCCTTTCCGGTGGTAATGATAAAACAGGTTATTTCATTTCCGGTAACTATCTCAACCAGGATGGTGTGATCAATAATTCTTCTTTCAAACGGTACTCCATCCGGTCCAATATCAACTCAAAGCTGACCAGTAAAATTACCGCGCAGCTCAATATTACCGGCGCTTACAGCGATGGAACGAATTTAGATATTCCTGCGGATGGTCCTCATAGTCCATTGGCGCAGGCAATTACCTGGTCGCCTACCGTACCTGTAAGAAAAGCCGATGGCACTTACACCGTTACAGATCCTATTGGTTCCATGTTCTTTAACCCGGTAGCACTCACTACAGAACAGGTGGCAGTAAGAGAACGCATGCTGGCGAATATGATCGGCGGATTTAAATTCGATGATATTATTGTTCCGGGACTTTCGTTGAATCTGCAATACGGCGCTAAATACCTGCAATACGACGACAAGAGCTTCACGGGAAAAGTAGTGAATTCCGGTACAGCTACCGCAGGCATCCGGTCTAATAAAGAAATCAGAACGCAGGCTACCAATACGCTGAATTATAAGAAAGTATTCAATGCACATAGCCTGGACATTACGGCGGTGGCAGAATACCTGCAATCCACTTACAATTACGTATCTGCCGGTGCATCCAATCTCACCTATGAGAGTTTTCAATGGAATAACCTGTCGCAGGGAACTGCCGGCAGTCCCGGTTCCGGCTATTCAAAATCGAGCATCTTCTCGCTGGTAGGTCGTATCAACTATGGATTTAAAGACCGGTATCTTATTTCTGCCGCGCTGCGCAACGATGGTTCTTCCAAGTTTGTAGGGAAAAATAAATACAGCCAGTTCCCTTCAATCTCCGCCGGATGGATCGTTTCTGAAGAACCTTTCATGAAGGAGCAGCATTTATTCAGCAACCTGAAATTGCGTGGGAGCTGGGGTATAACGGGTAGTGAAGGAGCGGGCCCGTATAGCACTATTTCCTCTTACTCCAACCGGATTGCGTCCTTTACCAACTCCACTTTTCAGAATGGAATTGTATTAGGCAATATTGGTAACCCAGATCTGAAATGGGAATCGACAGAACAACAGAACATCGGATTGGATCTCGGTTTTTTAAATGGGCGCATTACAGTGACCGCAGATTATTTTGAAAAGAATACCCGTGATCTGTTGCTGAATGAAACGCTGCCTATTTACCTCGGTGGAAATACCATCACCCGTAATGTGGGTACCGTACAAAATAAAGGATGGGAAGTAGCGGTAGATGCAGATGTATTGCGTCACAGCGCGGTGAAGTGGAACACCAACATGAATGTATCTTTCGTTAAAAATAAAGTAGTATACATCGGCGCGGGAAGAACAATTCTGTTCGATCCGAATACGCGTAAGATCGGTTCTGGCATGTCGCCCCAATCCGAATTTGTAGTAATGCCCGGACAGCCATTAGGAGCTATTTGGGGCCTTACTTATCTCGGTACATGGAAACCTTCGGAAGCAACGGAAGCGGCTAAATTCGGGGCTAAACCGGGCGATTCCAGGTACCTGGATGTGAAGGCAGATGGCACCATAGACGCCGGTGATTATGGCGTGATTGGTACAGGTATTCCAAAAACATCTGTAGGATGGAACAATACCGTTTCTTACAAACACTTTTCCCTCAACATATTCTTTCAGGGCATGTTTGGTTTCGACCGCCTGAATTATAACAATGCTGCTGCCATGTATTACGGAGGTGATGCGAGAGAAGCCACGCTGCAACAAATCAAAGACCGGTACATTCCCGGTGTAAATGAAACCTCCAATATTCCTGCCTTCAGCACCACCAACAGGAATTTTACCCAATCTACCCGTTTCCTCGAAAAAGGCGATTTTATAAGGTTGAAAAATATCAATTTGTCTTACGAATTTCCGAAGTCAGCTATCAGGAACATTGCCGCCATCCGCGTTTTCATTGGCGCCACCAACCTGCTGACCATCACAGATTACACCGGTATAGATCCGGAAGCCAATTCCTCCGCAGGAGATTTCCGGCAGGGCATCGACTATGGTTCTTATCCTAATGCTAAAACAATTACCGGCGGTTTTTCGCTTAGTTTTTAATTTATTTTCAAACGGTTCCACATGAAAAAGATATATTCACTCGCACTCATCATCATATTAACAGGTTGCAGCAAAGCACTGGAGGAAGACCCTCAGGGGTTGATCGTGGGTAGTGCCGGTCTTAGTAGCCAGGCGGGTCTGGAGTCCGCACTCACCGGCGCTTACGGCAGTCTGATGGTACCATGGGAAAGTGGTTTTACGACGGTGTCACAAATCGCTATGTGCATGGGGGCGGATGATCTTACCACCCATCCCGGTTCCAATAAAGAAGAGTTCCGGGAGTTCGACCGCTTCAATGTTTCTTCGCTCAACAGCCGCATGGTGCCTATCTGGCGCGGTTGTTATAAAACAATTCAATCCACTACCAACATCATCAATAACTACAATGCAGTGTTGGATGGTAACGAAACCACTATTCACACCATTGTAGGGGAAGCTTATTTTTTACGTGCACTCTGTTATTTCTGGTTAACAAGATTTTGGGGAGATGTACCCGTAATTCCCACTGAAAAGTATACGGCAGATTTGCTTAACCTGAAAAAGAGTACGCCAGCGGTAGTCTATCAACTGATAGAAGCAGATCTGGCGAAAGCAGAAGAATGGGTGCCGAATGGCAAACGTGATCCGGGAAGACCGAACAAAGGCGCTGTAAAGGCTTTGCTGGCGGAAGTATATCTTACAGAAGGCGGATGGCCTTTGAAAGATGTATCTAAATATGCCTTAGCTGCTGCTAAAGCGAAAGAAGTGATAGACAATAAAGCCACCTACAAATTTGACCTTTACCAGGATGGTTATCTGAAAATTTTTGCAGGAGGTACAGTGGAAGATGTGTTCACTTTATTTACACGTGGGCAGTGGTCTACTTACAATTCTTTCTATGGCCTTTCTACGATGCCGGAAAATGAAGGCGGCTGGTCTGACTTTTTTCCCGAAATTAATTTCTTTAATAATTTCCCGGCAGGCACGCGGAAAGATGCCACCTTCTCCACACAGTTTGTCGTAAAGGGCGATACTATTGCCTGGCAGAATGTGACGACCAAACATCCGTACTATAAAAAATTCACTATCCAAACCGGGCAAAAAGATACTTACATGTCTAACAACCCGGTGATCATGCTGCGTTACGCTGCGGTATTGCTCACGTATGCAGAGGCACAGGCACGCGCAACCGGTACTCCTAATGAAGCCGCCTATGCTGCAGTGGATGCCGTACGTGTACGCGCAGGTTTGGCAAAACTTCCCACTGGCTTATCCGGTGCTGATTTTGCCACCGCCGTGGTGAATGAAAGAGCCTGGGAACTGGCGGGTGAATGGAGTCGTTGGTTTGACCTGGTGCGTCTGGAAAAAGTGGAAGAAGCCAATGCCAGCAAACATGCAGACGACCTGACTATCAGCGGCCCTATTACCAAACAAAAATACTGGTTGCCTATTCCGGGCGCCGACGCTGCTGTGAATCCTAACCTGTAGTAGTTTTTATTCCACGATAAAATAATACCCGTTATGAAAAAAATTGTACTGCTCATATTGTGCAGCATACTGCTGTGCAATATCCTTCATGCCCAGTACCTGCTGCTGGACGATATGGAGGGCCATGGCCCCTGCTCCGGCAGATGGTCTTATTACGCAGGAGCAGGGGCCACCGGGTCGGTACTCTTTCATGTACCTAACCCGGCTCCTTCTTCAGTAAATCCCAGTCCTTACGTAGCAAAATTCACCAAGGACACTTCCTGTTTTGAATACATGAGCGCCAGTTGCTCGCTTCCTTCCACCTTCGATATTGCTACCAACAGCACTTTCAAAATGCTGGTGTACAGTAATGTGAAAGAAGAAATTATGTTCAAACTGCAACCTGGCAGCGATTACACGAAGGCGGTATTTTTTACGTACAAGGTCACTAATATTAATCAATGGGAAGAAGCCACTTTCAATTTTCAAAGTGTAAAAAACAGAACAGACCTGAACAGCATCTCCGTACAATTTATCGATGGTAAAAAAGCCAATGGTATCTTGTATTTCGATCTGGTGCAGGCGCCTAATCCGGTAGGTATCACTTTAACGAATACACGAATACTGATGGGGCAGGAGAGTGGTGTCATCATCCCGGCAAAGCTCAACGGCGCGCATTTCAAAGCTACGTTGAATAAGCTTTCCTGGAATGCGACTAATCTTCCGGCCGGTGTTACGATAGATAGTATTCAACGTTTAACCGATACCACGGCCAACATTGTGCTGGCAGGAAATTCTCCCGATAATTATTCCAAACGGACCTTACAATTATCAGTAGCTGGCACAGAATTGGACACAGCGAATACGCCTTTTTACATCGCAAAAGGAAACGCCGTGTTTGAGGGAAATCCGTCATGGACCATGATCTACGGCGATGAATTCAATACCGATGGCTTGCCGGATCGCAGCAAATGGACCGTAGATCCACGCCCCAAAGGATGGATCAACGGAGAACAACAGGTATATACCGATACCACACACGACAACATCCGCGTGCGAAACGGGGACCTGGTGATCACCGGCAAAAAAGATTTTCCGAATGGGAATACCACAGAGCCATGGTCTTCCGGCAGGTTAATTTCCCAGGGTAAGATGGATATTTTATATGGAAAAGTAGAAGTGCGGGCTAAGCTGCCCAAAGCCAGAGGCTCCTGGCCGGCCATCTGGATGATGCCCACTACCAGCGCTTATGGCGCGTGGCCCCGCAGCGGTGAGCTGGATATCATGGAACACGTAGGTAATAATCTTCGTACGGTATTATCTACCGTGCACACACAAAATAATAACTGGACCAATGGTGGGCATCTCAGTGCCTCCAAAGTGATCCCGGATGTAAATACTGCCTACCATGTATACGCCATGGAATGGACGGCAGACTCGCTGATCTTTACTTACGACAGCAGCCGCGTGTACGCCTACGCTAATCCGCAAACAGATTGGAAAGACTGGCCCTTTGATCAGAAATTTCATGTGATCCTGAACCTGGCCATAGGCGGGGGAATGGGCGGTGCCATCACCGAGGCCGACTGGCCCGATAGCATGAACGTAGATTATGTGAGAATTTATCAAAAAGGTTTAGGCACACCTGTATTGGATACCATCCTCGTAACGCCCGCCAACCAGGTACTGCTTCCCGGAAAATCTATTCAATACACCGCTACAGCCAATGACCAGAATGGGCGTCCGATGACAATCAGTCCTGTATGGAGTATTACAGGTACCGGTAATACCATCACTACTGCTGGCCTGGCCACTTTTCAGTCTTCCGGCACTATAACGGTAACGGCTACTGTAAATGGCGTTACCAGATCCAGTACTGCTTACGCCAATATTCGCCCCACCAATTACAAACCAATACCGGCACGAATAGAAGCGGAAGCATTTGACAATAGCAATACCTGTTGTACCGAACCGGTGGCAGATACCAGTGGCGGTGTAAACGTGAGTTACATAGGTGCCGGTACCTGGATGGAATATGATATTGATGTACCGGATAGCGCGATGTATCGCATCCAGTTTCGTGTGGCGGTGAGTACGGCGGCTAGTCTTTCTGTGCAGCTGGATAC
>NZ_DATCVJ010001101.1:0-2179 GCF_036566945.1 Chitinophaga sp.
TTATTCATCTACATGGTTGCAACTTGACTCTACTATTGTTACGCAATATGCCGGCGGAACCCAGGCACTTAAAACCGTTACTTCTTATGGTTATCGTAATGGAGTTAGCCTGCAGCCAACTGAAATTAAAACAATTAATAGCAAAAATGAGGAAACGGTTACAACCAGAACATATCCAAGTGACTACAAAGGTATAGCGGTTTATGACACGATGATAACACGTAATATGGTAGTGCCGACTATTCAACAGACGAATTTCAATAATAATAAAATACTGATGCGTCAACGAACCAATTTTTTGCGTACCTCCGCCAATTTATATTTACCAAGCAGTGTAGATAAAGCTATTTATAGCAATGTTGCGGATACAGAAATTGTGTATAGCCGTTATGATGAGAAAGGAAACCTACTGGAGTATTACACCAAGGACGGAGTTATACACTCTTTTCTGTGGGGATACAATCAAAGCTATCTTGTGGCTGAAGTAACGGGCTGCGGGTATGATAAAGCATTGTCATATATTAATCCTGGAGTACTGACAGAGCCAACAGATCTGCAATTGAGGACTGAATTAAATAAAATTCGTTTAGGAATCGCTGCTACTTTTGCTACAGTAGTTTCATATACTCCTGCTCCACTTATCGGCGTGACAAGTGTTACAGATCCAAATGGAAGAACATCCTATTATGAGTACGATGGCCTTAACCGGTTGAAAGTCATTAAAGATAAGGACGGCAATATCCTTAAGCAATACGATTATCAATATCAGGTTCCGGTAACCCAATAGTTTAATCCCTTTGATAGTATTCGATATGTTTAATATCCTATTTAGCATGAAGCGCGTTTGTTTAATCCTTTTTAGCACATGGTACGCCGTTTCACTGAGCGCTCAAAATGTTCCGAATGGAAATATTACGCGCAAAGCAGCGATCGCAGATGCGGTGCCAGCGAGCTATAGTAATACAATAGTTAATTATGTCCGTACCTGGGAACCTTCTATGCCTACTTCCGATACGACCGCAGTAAAGGCTGCCGGACGTCTCGTAAGTGAAGTAAAACAAGCCACGCAGTATTTCGATGGCCTTGGTCGCCCTTTACAAACAGTTGCCAAGGGCATTAGCACAGGAGGAAAGGATATCGTATCTCCTGTTGTGTATGATGCTTTTGGGAGAGAGGCATATAGATATCTTCCTTATGTTCCTAAAACGGGTAACACGAATGACGGGAAGTTCAAAATTGATCCCTTTAATAGTCAGAAGGCATTTTACCAGGACACTGTTTTAAGCCCATCTTCCAAAGGAGAAAGCATCTTTTATAGCCAGGTGGATTTTGAACCGTCTCCATTAAACCGTGTGCTTAATTCCTATGCTCCGGGTAATAGCTGGTCTAAATCCGGAGGAAATCATCCTGTTGCGCAGCAATACCAAATAAATACGCTGGCCGATTCTGTGCGGATCTGGAATATACCTTCTGCAGGAGGACTCCCTGTCAGTACTGGTATTTATGCAGCCGGGCAGCTTTACAAGAATATTACAGTAGATGAGGCTCGTAACCAGATCATAGAATTTAAAGATAAAGAGGGAAAGGTAGTGCTTAAGAAAGTGCAATTAAATAATACGCCAGGATCTGCTCATATGGGATGGTTATGCACTTATTATATCTATGATGATCTGAATAATCTGGTGTTTGTAGTTCCGCCACTAGCGGTAGAAAATATCGTGAGTACCTGGAATCTTACGAATGTAGCAGCCGAACTTTGTTTCCAGTATCGTTATGATGAACGTAACCGGATGATATTCAAAAAAGTTCCGGGTGCAGATTTCACAGAAAAGGTGTATGACACCCGCGACAGGCAGGTATTTATGCAGGACGGTAATCTGAGAATTGCGGATAAGTGGCTGGTAACGTTTTATGATGCGTTAAACAGGCCTGTTGAAACGGCATTGTATAAAAAGAAGATCACGAGAGCAGCATTGCAGGTTAGTATGAATGGTGTACTTAATACCACTGATTCTACTTCTTATACTTTCCCCGGCGTAGCGGACCTGGTAACCAGTGTGAATGACCGTAATAAGTATGAAGCTACCAATAGTGTAACATTGACAGATGGATTTGATACGGGGATAGGTAAAGAGATAGAAGTACTAATTAATGCAACCTTAAACGATGGCATAGGAGT
>NZ_DATCVJ010001102.1:0-8941 GCF_036566945.1 Chitinophaga sp.
TAAACGCCCCAGTGAATGAAGCAGCCAAACTTAGCTTCCCGCCACCAGGCAATGCGGGCATCATGATTTTTCATAGATGCCTTCCACCAGCCATTCACCGCCGTGCTCACGGCAATGCTATCACGCGCGGCGGCACGCTGCGTCAATATGCCTTCATCATCTCCTTTTACTTGTGCAACAGCCGAATAAGTAATAACGCTAACGGCTATACTTAAAACTCCTTTTCTGATGCTCATATAATATTGTAAGTTTTACCAGGTGCAGTTGAAATATCATACTCAAATACTTTATCCAACTGCAACACCGGTAATTTCGTAGGGTCTTTTACTTCGGCTTTACCAGGCGTTTGTAACTGATAGAACGGATTATTGTTCGTTCCTGCGGCAGCTTTTGCCGGTTTACCATCTACCTTAACGGCCACGCGGGTACGAATACGGCAGTTTCCGCCTAAAGCAGATCTGATCACAGCATGTGTTAACTGCCCGTTTTTCCATTCCATATCTACTTCAAAACCACCTCTTGCCTTCAGTCCTTTTACACTACCGGCAGGCCATGCATCCGGCAAGGCAGGCAACAGGCATAATACGCCATCATGGCTTTGCAGGAGCATTTCCGTAATACCGGAGGTCACCCCAAAATTACCATCTATCTGAAACGGCGGATGTGCATCCATCAGGTTAGGATAAGAACCGCCACTGTTATCTGCTACACTCACGGATGTTCCGCCGGCGAGAAATAATTGTTTGTTTAACATGAGATAAGCGTGATTGCCATCTTCCAGGCGCGCCCACCAGTTAATTTTCCAGGCCTTCGACCAGCCAGTGCCGCCATCGCCACGCAGCAGTAAACTACGTTTAGCCGCTGCTGCGAGTACGGTATCCCTGCGGGGCAAAATGAAATTACCCGGAAACAGGCCATACAAATGAGATGCATGACGATGCGTGTCCTGCGGATCATCCCAGTCTTTATACCATTCCTGCAACTGTCCGTACTGCCCTGTATGAAAAGGATAGATTTCTTCCATGGTTTGTTTCATACGTGCTACCAGGGCAGCATCCTGCTGTAATACGGTGGCCGCCTGTATGGTATTATTAAACAGGTCATGAATAATAGAGAGATCCATTGTGGAAGCAATGCTCACGGTACCGGTGCGCTTACCATCTATGCGGAAATTATTTTCGGGAGAAGTAGAAGGATTGGTTACCCATTGTCCTGCTTCGTTTTTCACCAGCCAGTCCAGCATAAATTCAGCAGCGCCTTTCAGGTCGGGATACATTTGCTGCAATGCTTTTTTATCACCGGTAAACTGGTAATGTTCCCATAGGTGGCGACTGAGCCAGGCGCCGCCCATCGGCCAGATAGCCCAGGTGGGATTTCCGCTGGGGTCTTTGAAATCAAAGCCTCCAACAGGATTGGTCAGATACCAGATGTCTGAATTATGATGTGCTGTCCACCCTTTGGCGCCGTAGTTAACGGCAGCGGTTACACGTCCGTTTTTCGACAGCTGATGAATAAAATCAAACAGGGGACTGCCACAATCCGACAGGTTAGCCGTTTCCGACGGCCAGTAATTCATTTCAGTATTGATATTAATAGTATAGTTAGATCCCCATGGTGGCTGCATCTCTTTATTCCACAATCCCTGCAAATTCATTGCGGGACCGCCTTTGCGGGAAGCTGCGATCATCAGGTAACGGCCGTATTGGTACAAGAGGGTAGTTAACTGGGGATCGCGGTTGCCACCGCTCTGAGTATATATCTTCAGGCGTTCATCTGTAGGCAGTGCAGCATCGCGGTCTATACCCAGGTTGATGGATACGCGGCTAAATAACGGCGTATAGTCCTTCAGGTGAGCCTGCAACAATTGTGCATAGTTACCCACCTTCCCCAGTGGTGCAGCAGCAGCAGCGTGCGCATCTTTTCCATTGGGTTGGCCGTCTTTGTAGCTGGTACCTACAGACAATAATATCATGGCTTCCGTAGCGCCGGATACATGTACGCCAGCGGTATCTGTTTTTACCTGACCACCGTTCACACGGGCGTCGAGGTGTACTTCATAGTTAATGCCTTTTTCGCCATATACAATTTGTTTTGGCTCATAGGCTCTGGCAGCCACATATTCCGGGCATCTGCCTTTCATTACCAGGTAGTGATTATTCACTACACTATTGGTATGTGGCATGCCGTTGGCGAAGCGGGTACTGAAACTCAGCTGTCCGGCCTTGCTGGCGGTATAGCGTACTACCAGCAGTTGTTGCGGATAACTGGAAAACACTTCTCTCGTATAGTCGACTCCGTTAGCCGAATATTGTACACGGGCCACCCCGTTGTTCAGATCCAGTTCCCGCTTGTAGTTGGTGGCTTCCTGAGGAATATCGTTATCAATCAGCAAACTGCCCAGTGTAAGATAACGGGCGCTGTAGGGTCCCATCATTTTTTTTGCCAGCGCAGTTGCTTCTGTATATTTTTCTTCAAACAGGAGTTTGCGCATTTCCGGCAGCGTTTCTTTTGCCAGCGGATTGTTGCCTTCACGGGGTACACCAGACCAAAGGTAGGCTTCATTGAGTTGCAACTCTTCCTGTTGTACGCCACCAAATACCATGGCACCAATACGGCCGTTTCCTACCGGTAAGGCCTCCGGCCATTTTTGAGCGGGTTGCTTATACCAGAGTTTCAGCAGAGAGTCTGCAGGTGGCGCGGCATAGGTGTTGCGCGCAAAAAACATTACAGCAGCAGATGCTAAAAGATACTTTATCATTAATTCGCTATTTTTTAATTTGAGTCATGCCTGTTTCCAATCCTTTTCCGGCAGCAGCTACTACAACAGTACCTTCGTTAACAGCTATACGAATACTGGCTTGTCCGTTGGCCAGTTGTACTTTACGTGATCCTCCTGCGGTGCCCAGATCGTCTATGAGGCGGCCGTTGCCGGCAATAGAAAATTCAATTTCGTTGGCAGCGTCCAGGCATAATACGCCGGCGGCGTCTACTGCTTTTACGGTTACCAGTTCTCCGGTATGTTCCAGTATCAGTTTCACGGGTGCGGTCCACGGGGTGGTTTGGTATTGCCAGTTCACTTCATCGGTGGCGGTTTGTTTACCATTGCGGGCGATCACTTTCACGGTGTTGTTGCCACTGTTCAGTGCTACATTCCAGTGCAAACCTGCGGCGGGAAAGTTTTGACTGTTGCGTTGGCGGATACCTGCGCTTTTTCCGTTGACAAATAATTCGGCTTCGGTGCAATTAGAGTATACACGGATCTCTTTTTCTTCCCCTGGTTTCCCCCAGCGTATGGGCCAGGCATGGCCAAGGATATGCGCCATGGGAGTTTTGGTCCAGTAAGACTGAAACACATAATATATTTCTTTAGGGCTGAGATCACGGGCAACAATCCCTTTCTGGTTCACATAAGGTACGGGATTTTCAGGACGCAGTGGCGTAGAAAAATCTTTGAAAACCCAGTAAGCAGACCCTGTGAGTTGGGGCATCGTTTCCTGTTCCTTCAGGTGCCAGTCTACCAGGTTCACGGCATAGGATTCAGACCAGTCGCCATCTTTCGAGGCGCGGGCATTGCCGCCGGTGAGGGCAAAATCGCCGGTGCGTTCGTCGGCGCCTTTGCCGGTAGCTATCTGTTTGATGAATTTTTCCGGGTCTTCGGCGTAGCGTCCCTGATGACTGTCCGCCCCCCATTCTGCATGAAAGAAATGCGGTACTTTGGCGATTTCGCTGATACTTTCGGTTTTATATTCTGTGTAGCGCCCACGATACCAGCCAGCCCATATGGAGGGCGAATATACATCTACAATATCCTTACAGAAGTCGCAGCGTCGGATGGTGGTTTTGCGGGTACTGTCCAGCTGATGTGCCAGCGTGTTCAGCTCCGACATAAATGCGTGGATCTGTTGTTTGTCGAATTCGGGGAAATCGCCGGGCCAGTCGTTTTCATTACCCAGGCCCCACAATATAACGGCGGGGTGATTACGATGTTGGGTAATGAGATTGGTGAGCATTCGCCTGGCCTGCGCCTTATACACTTCGCCACCAAGTCCACCTCTGCACCAGGGAATTTCTTCCCATACCAGGATGCCGAGGCTGTCGCACAGATTTAATACAATGCGTGATTGCTGATAGTGACCGAGGCGGATAAAATTGGCGCCCATATTTTTTATCAGGATCATTTCCTGACGGATCATGTCTTCTGTCATGGCGGCGGCTACGCCGGCCTGATCTTCATGGCGGTGCGTACCTTGTAGCAGGAGTCGCTTGCCATTCAGTAAAAACGGGCCATGTGTTACAAACTCAAAATGCCGGAAGCCAGTTTGTCCGGACCAGGTGGCTACGCCGGCTGCGCTGGTCAAAGTAGCTTCCACGGTGTACAGTTGTGGTTGATCCGGCGACCATAGTTGTGGCTTTTTGAGCTGGATAACAGCCAGTTGTTGTACATCTTTTGCGGCAGTAACCGGCTGTTTTATTGTTTTGATAATTTTGTGCTGCGGGTCTATCAGGCGCAGTTCCAGCGTACCGGTGCCAATGTTTTCCGCATCGGCAAAAGCGGAGCTGATGGTAAGTATTCCTTCTTTTCCGGCAGCATCTGATTGTGCCTGCAGGTGAAAGCCTTCAAATGATAACGCTGGTGTGTATACGATATTTACATAGCGATATAATCCACCGTATACATTAAAATCAGACATATCGGAAGGGATCATTTCCAGGTCGCGGGTATTATCGCAACGGATGGAGATGGGTATTTTTCCTTTGAAACGTTTTGCTGCCGGAGATTGAACGAAATCATTCACCGCGGTGGTGATATCGGCAGACCATTCATCGTAGCCGCCGGTATGGGTGGCTACTTTTGTCGTATATACGTACACGGTAGTCTTCTGACCGGCGCCTTCAAAATGCAGTTGTACACGGCCTTTATTATAGGGGTTGTGAATATCCAGTAAAGTTCTGTACCAGCCGGGGCCTTCGTAATAGTTTTGGTCGGGATCTACGGCGTCGCGGGCATTGAAGCAGTGTGGGAGCGTAACCGTTTTCCATAGCGGCACTGATTCAGGGCTTCCTTCTGCCGCGGGTCTTACCGCCTCCCATATTCCACCCAGGTCACCCTGCAGGAATTCCCAGGATTGACTGATACGGACCGATTGCTGGGCCGTTATACGTGTGGAATATAGTAGTGCCACCAGGATGGCATAGCAGGTGGCTATTCTTCTTGTCAACATTTCGTACACTTGTTTTTATAACCGGAATAAATGAGGAGACAATGTTTGTCATCCTGCTTATTATTATCTTTTTATCTAGTGGGAATTCCCGTCCTGTTGTGGCAGCGACAGTCATTTTTCATTTATGGAATTTATCAATTGATAGCAAACGTTTGCAAAAATGCGTTAGCGTCTAAAAATCACTACTATTCTCATTCTTTACAGGTATTGTCAGATTCATTGTACTAATAAAATCCGAAACTATGCAATCGGTTGCAGATAAATGTATGCAATTTTACCTATTTCAGATATCTTTTTCAGGACAGGTATACAATAATTGTTTTTTTCGTTCGTCTGGTAATAGGTGGTTGGAAAATTGTGAGTCGGACAGGTTGCTTTGTGATGGGCAGTGTGGGTATGCGCCTGGTCACATTTATGGTACCACGTGTGTAGCAATAACTTTTCATCAACACCATGGGATAGTTTTAATTTGCAGTTTATGAGAAAGGATCAACAACCTGTCATTACATCTTACCGTTTGGAGGATCTGCTGGTTGTTCCGGGTTTGATGATAGATGTCCATTACAAAACGCTGGGAGCGATACATCATCACCCGCATGCAGATTTGACCAAGGCGCATCGGCACGAGTTTTATACACTGGCGGTGACTGGCAGCCAGTGCAGTCAGCATATGGTAGATTTCCGGCAGATAGATATGCCGCCACACAGTATATTTTTACTCTCGCCCTGGCAGATTCATTTGTCGGCCGACATTGCACTGACAGCGGATTTGTACCTGATTTCCTTTACGCCGGATTTTTTACCGGCGGGTGCGCCTGTATTGCCATTGTGTATGGAGAAGGCGGTCACGCCGGATGCAGAAGCGTTTAAAGATATCTGGCTCCTTTGTGAGCAGTTGTTACGGGAGTTTAACAACCGCAAGGCTTTACAGCAGCAGGTATTACAACATTTCCTGGCAGTATTGCTCACCCTCTTTACCCGTTGTTTACCAGAAAACAGCACTGCCAGCCACTTACAGCCGGAGTTACTTATCCGTTACCGGGAGTTGATGGAATCGCATTTATTAAGCTGGAGCAGTTGCGGCGAGTATGCGCGGGCATTACATGTGACCACGGATCACCTGAACGAAGTAGTAAAACAGGAAACCGGGCAAACGGCATCAGCGTTGCTGGCGGCGAGGCGTATCCTGGAAGCCAAACGGATGTTGTTACATTCTACCCATGGCATCAAAGAAATTGCCTGGTATCTGCAATTTAATGAAGTGACTTACTTCAACCGTTTCTTCAAACAGCATACCGGGCAAACCCCACTTGGCTTTCGTATCGCCAGCCGGGAAAAGTATCATTATAACCCGGAATAGTGTAATAACCGGTAACGACAGGTCCGGTAGCTTTGTTAACAATTATCCTGCAGGCCTGATCCATAGCCCAGGCCGATTATAAACACCCGAAAAATAAATTTTACATGCCTTCAATTAAAGACAGGGCGACCAGTTTACTGATGTCGCGCATAGGGAAAACTGCGTCCGTAAACAGCGTAACGCGGATTGGCAATTTCCTTTTACAGGTAGACCTACACTTACCTCAATCGCTGCCTGACCGCAGCACACAACATCTCAAATGCGAAGTAGCTCCGTATACCTATCGTGATTACACGGTAGCACAATGGGATATGGCCACACAAACAGCCACCTTGCTGATCCATGCCGGACATGACGGGGCTGGCAGCTACTGGGCGCTTCAGCTACAACCTGGCCATGAAGTGTATTATGCAGGGCCTGGTGGCGGGATACATCAACCTACAACAGCACAACACCTGGTATGCATAGGTGATGCCAGTGCAGCAGGTCATTTTTATTCGCTCTATCTGCGTAAAACAGCATTACAAAATTTCCACTGCTTCCTGCAACTGGAAAATCCGGAGACCAGGCAAATGCTACAAATGCCGGTACAGCCGCTTTCCAATAACGGGCATTATTTTACTGATCTGCATGAGTGGTTGTATCATTACAATTTCCCCACAACAGACACAAGCTATTATGTAGCAGGGAATCAACAAATGGTAATACAGGTGCGTAAATCATTGCGTCAGCAAGGCGGACAGGTAAAGGCACAGGGTTTCTGGGGCTAAAGCTATCAGGGCATCAGACCAGGTGTTCTTTCATTGCCTTTACAATTGCATTGGAGCGGGAATTTACATCGAGCTTGCGGTAAATATTCATGATGTGGGAACGTACTGTTCCCACACTGATATGACACACCTCCGCCACTTGCTTATAGGTGTCGCCATTTACCAGGCAGCGTAAAATTTCCTTCTCCCGTGGCGACAACCCGTAAGGGTCCTGATGGACATGCTTCTCCTTCCGGAAAAATGCCAGCACTTTATTCACCGCCACTAAATTCGACTGCAAAGCCGTTTCATACACCTGAGAAATAAATTCCGACAATGACACCGGTGGAACATGATCCAGTTCATATCCATTTGTTGCCGCCGGTACCTGCGTCAATTCCTGTTCGTTCTCGTTCAGGGTAAGCAATAGCACATTTATATCAGGGTAAGCTGCTTTTACTATGCTGGCGGCTTCTATCGCGGTCAATCCAGGTATCTCTATATCCATAAAAACCAGGTTGCAGATATCTTTTGCTAATTGTTGTAACAGTTCTGTTGATTCGCTGTGCAATCCTGCAACTTCCAAAACACGCGCTTCTCCCAAATTACCAGGACTAATAGGCCGCACTTTTTTCATAATATTCCTTTTGGGTTATGTATATTCATATGAAATCTCCCATTGTTAAACTGCAAGTTCTCGGAAGCTGGTATGGCTGATAAATAATAAATGGAAAGATTACACGGTTTCCATACCCGTAACAAATTTGAAACAATTACATGCAGTAGTCAATCGGATACGTATATGGTTTTTCAATAAATATTAATATACAATTTGTTTTATATTAGTCATAAAACAAAGGTATAACGTGGTAATTGGCAGTCTTCTAATGGATTAGGGGAATATAATAGCTTACAAATCAACTACTTAAAAGTTGGCACTTCTCTCATTTAAAACAAATTAAACTTAAACATATATATCACATTTGTACCTTTCCGGCTTGTCTTCGTGCTGTTCCGGTCCTTCCTGTGAGATCATCACCGAGTTCATTCCGGTACTTTTCTGCTATCTCCTGGAGTTGATTTACCACTTCCGGAAACTGCTTTTGCACATCTAAAGTTTCTCCCGGATCACGGCGCATGTCATATAATGCCAATGGAACATCTACTTCGGGTTGTGCTCCCGGGAAACCATCATATCCCGGCAAATTTAATTTATAGGTCCTGCTGCTGTGCGGCAATACCAGCTTCCAGGGGCCTTTACGAATCGCTTCCAGGCTATTTACCTTATAATATACGGCCAGCTCATCTCTGGGGTTTGCACCCTCCTCATTAAATAATAATGATTTCAAATCTACCCCATCAATTTTGCGTACCGGCAACGCTGCGCCGCAAAAATTGGCGATGGTAGGCAACAGGTCGATAGTAGCTGCCATCTTATTACAAACCGTACCGGCAGGTATTTTGCCCGGCCAGCGCATGATACAGGGCACCCGCATCCCGCCTTCCCAGGAAGTACCTTTACCTTCCCGTAAGCCGCCTGTATTACCAGCATGATTGCCATAAGATAACCAGGGGCCATTATCACTGGTAAAAATAACCAGGGTATTTTC